>NZ_JBEXSI010000073.1:0-27536 GCF_040613515.1 Streptomyces sp. NPDC006261 | reverse complement strand
CCGGACACGCCAGGAAACGCGTGTCCGGCCGCGGCGCTGTGCTGCGGTACGGCGTCAGCCGGCCGGGACGACCTCCACGGCCGCCAGGTTCTTCTTGCCCCGGCGCAGCACCAGCCAGCGCCCGTGCAGCAGCTCCCCGGCGGCCGGCGCGACCTCACCGTCGGTGACCTTCACGTTGTTCACGTACGCACCGCCCTCCTTGACCGTGCGCCGGGCACCCGACCTGCTCGGCGCCAGCCCGACCTCCACCAGGAGGTCCACCAGCGGGCCGGGCTCGGAGACCCGGACGTGCGGCACCTCAGAGAGGGCGGCGCTCAGCGTCGCCTCGTCCAGCTCGGCCAGATCGCCCTGGCCGAACAGCGCCTTCGACGCCGCGATGACCGCCGCGCACTGCGCTCCGCCGTGCACCAGCGTGGTCAGCTCCTCGGCCAGCGCCCGCTGGGCGGAACGCGCCTGCGGCCGCTCCTCGGTCAGCTGCTCCAGCTCCTCCAGCTCCGCACGGCTCTTGAAGCTGAGGATGCGCATGTACCGGGAGATGTCCCGGTCGTCCACGTTCAGCCAGAACTGGTAGAACGCGTACGGCGTGGTCATCTCCGGGTCCAGCCAGACGGCACCGCTCTCGGACTTGCCGAACTTGGTCCCGTCCGCCTTCACCATCAGCGGCGTCGCCAGCGCGTGCACGGTGGCACCCGGCTCCAGGCGGTGGATCAGGTCGATGCCCGCGGTGAGGTTGCCCCACTGGTCGCTGCCGCCCTGCTGGAGGACGCAGCCGTAGCGGCGGTACAGCTCCAGGAAGTCCATCCCCTGGAGGAGCTGGTAGCTGAACTCCGTGTAGCTGATGCCCTCCTGCGACTCCAGTCGGCGGGCGACCGAGTCCTTGGTGAGCATCTTGTTGACCCGGAAGTGCTTGCCGATGTCCCGCAGGAACTCGATCGCGGACATCCCCGCGGTCCAGTCCAGGTTGTTGACCATCGTCGCCGCGTTCGGGCCCTCGAAGGTGAGGAAGGGCTCGATCTGCTCCCGCAGCCGCTGCACCCAGGCCGCGATGGTCTCCGGGTCGTTCAGCGTGCGCTCGGCGGTCGGGCGCGGGTCACCGATCTGACCGGTGGCGCCGCCGACCAGCGCGAGCGGGCGGTGCCCCGCCTGCTGGAGCCGGCGCACGGTGAGGACCTGCACGAGGTGCCCCACATGCAGGCTCGCCGCGGTCGGGTCGAAGCCGCAATAGAAGGTGACGGGACCGTCCGCGAGAGCCTTGCGCAATGCGTCCTCGTCAGTGGACTGGGCGAACAGCCCGCGCCACTTCAGCTCGTCGACGATGTCCGTCACGGTTCCGGTGCTCCTTGCGTTTCGTAGGGATGTACGGGTCAGTCTAGGCGGGTCACACCCCCTGGCTGACCGAGCTCATGTTGAAGTCCGGGATGCGCAGCGCGGGCATCGCGGCCCGGGTGAACCAGTCGCCCCACTCGCGCGGCAGCGTCTTCTCCGTACGCCCCGCCTCCGACGCCCTCGACAGCAGGTCCACCGGCGACTCGTTGAACCGGAAGTTGTTCACCTCGCCGATCACCTCGCCGTCCTCCACCAGATAGACGCCGTCCCGGGTCAGCCCGGTCAGCAGCAGCGTCGCCGGGTCCACCTCGCGGATGTACCAGAGGCAGGTCAGCAGGAGCGCCCGCCCGGTCGTCGCGGCCACCATCTCCTCCAGCGACCGCTCTCCGCCCCCGTCCAGCACCAGGTTGTCGATGGCCGGAGCGACCGGCAGCCCGGTGAGGGCGGCGGTGTGCCGGGTCGTCGTCAGCCGCTCCAGCTTCCCCTCCCGCACCCAGTCCGTCGGGGCGACCGGCAGTCCGTTGTCGAAGACGGAACCGCTGTCGCCGGAGGAGTGGGCGATCACGAAGGGGGCCGACTCGAGACCTGGCGCGTGGGGGTCGCTGCGCAGGGTGAGGGGGAGCGGAGCGAGCGTCTCGCCGAGCCGCGTGCCACCGCCCGGCTTGGAGAAGACCGTCCGGCCCTCCACCGCGTCCCGTGCGGTGGAGGACCAGAGCTGGTAGATCAGCAGGTCCGCCACGGCGGTCGGCGGCAGCAGCGTCTCGTACCGCCCGGCGGGCAGGTCGATCCGCCGCTCCGCCCAGCGCAGCCGCTGTGCCAGCTCCGCGTCGAGGGCCGCCGGGTCGATGTCCTTGAAGTCCCGGGTCGACCGGCCCGCCCACGCGGAGCGCGTCCGGTCCGGCGACTTGGCGTTCAGCTCCAGCGTCCCGGTCGGCTGGTCGTGGCGGAGCCGCAGTCCCGTCGACGTACCCAGGTAGGTGGAGGTCAGCTCGTGGTTGGCGAACCCGTAGAGCTCGCGGCCGCCGGAGCGGGCCCGGGCGAAGGCGTCACCGAGGGCCGGGGCGAAGCCGGCGAAGACCTCCGAGCCGGTCTCGGCGGGCGCGTCCGTGAAGTCGGGGGACGAGGGCACCCCGCTCACCAGCGGCTGCGCGTCCTCCGCCGGACCGGCACCCCGGGCGGCGGCCTCGGCGGCGCGCACCAGCGGCTCCAGGTCGTCGGCGGTCACGGCGGACCGGGAGACGACTCCGGAGGCGGTGCCCTTCGCCCCGTCGACGGTCGCGATGACGGTGAGGGTCCGCCCCCGGGTCACCCCGTTCGTGGTGAGCGCGTTGCCCGCCCAGCGCAGATTGGCGGAGGAGCGCTCGTCGGCGATGACCACCAGACCGTCCGTGGTGGACAGCTCCAGGGCCCGCTCGACGATCTCGTACGGCTTGCTGACGCGGCTCATCGTCCGGCCTCCTGCGTCGTGTTGAGGATGTTCACGCTTCGGAAGAGGGCGGAGGGGCAGCCGTGGGAGACCGCGGCGACCTGGCCCGGCTGGGCCTTGCCGCAGTTGAACGCGCCGCCGAGCACGTACGTCTGCGGGCCGCCGACCTTCTCCATCGAGCCCCAGAAGTCCGTGGTCGTCGCCTGGTACGCCACATCGCGCAGCTGCCCGGCGAGCTTGCCGTTCTCGATGCGGAAGAACCGCTGCCCGGTGAACTGGAAGTTGTAGCGCTGCATGTCGATCGACCAGGACCGGTCGCCGACGACGTAGATCCCGCGCTCGACCCCGCCGATCAGGTCCTCCGTCGACAGCCCGCCCGGATCCGGCCGGAGCGACACGTTCGCCATGCGCTGTACGGGGACATGGCCCGGCGAGTCCGCGAACGCGCACCCGTTGGAGCGGCCGAGCCCTGTCAGCTTCGCGATCCGGCGGTCCAGCTGGTAGCCGACCAGGGTGCCGTCCCTGACCAGGTCCCACGACTGCGCCTCGACGCCCTCGTCGTCGTAACCGATGGTCGCGAGCCCGTGCTCGGCGGTGCGGTCACCGGTCACGTTCATGACGGGGGAGCCGTAGGTCAGCTTGCCCAGCTGGTCGAAGGTGGCGAACGACGTGCCCGCGTACGCCGCCTCGTAACCGAGCGCCCGGTCCAGCTCGGTGGCGTGGCCGATCGACTCGTGGATGGTCAGCCAGAGGTTCGACGGGTCGACGACCAGGTCGTACGTCCCCGCCTCGACGCTCGGTGCCCGCATCTTCTCCGCGAGCAGCCCGGGGATCTGCTCCAGCTCGGTGTCCCAGTCCCAGCCGGTCCCGGTCAGGTACTCCCAGCCGCGTCCGGCGGGCGGTGCGATGGTCCGCATGGAGTCGAACTCACCGGTCGTGGAGTCCACCGCAACGGCCGTGAACTGCGGCTGGATGCGTACCCGCTGCTGCGTGGTGACGGTCCCGGCCGTGTCCGCGTAGAACTTGTTCTCATGGACGGTCATCAGTGACGCGTCCACATGCGCCACCCCGTCCGCGCCCAGCAGCCGCCCGCTCCACTCGGCGAGCAGCGCCGCCTTCTCCTCGTCCGGTACGGAGAACGGGTCGACGTCGTACGCCGAGACCCAGGTCCGCTCGCCGTGCACCGGCTCGTCCGCCAGCTCGACCCTCTCGTCCGACCCGGCGGCGGCGATCACCTTCGCGGACAGCTTGGCCATGGCGACGGCCTGCGAGGCCACCTTCGCCGCCGCGTCCATCGTCAGGTCGACGCCCGAGGCGAACCCCCAGGCCCCGCCGTGCACCACCCGCACCGCGTACCCGAGGTCCGTACTGTCCGAAGCCCCGGCCGACCGGGCGTCCCGCAACCGCCAGGAGGCGCTGCGCACCCGCTCCAGCCGGAAGTCGGCGTGCGTGGCGCCGAGCGCCCGCGCCCGGGCGAGCGCCGCGTCGGCCAGCGCGCGCAGCGGCAGGGCCAGGAATGACTGATCTACCTCGTGGGGCACAGGGAATTCCCTTCTCGATACACGACGGCAGTGAACCATGCGGAAGGCGGGGAAAGCCGGGGATATCGCGGACATGTGTGCCCGGCACGCAACCGTGCGAACTGTAGGAACCCCACAGCACCCCGGACAAGCCACTGTCAGGGCCCGATTCCTCGATCGGCGCACGGTACCGATAGGTTTTCGACGTACCAGACCGCCAAGGAAAGGGTGATCCGATGAGCCGCTCGGTTCTCGTCACCGGAGGAAACCGGGGCATCGGCCTCGCCATCGCCCGCGCCTTCGCCGACAACGGCGACCAGGTCGCGATCACCTACCGTTCCGGAGAGCCGCCCCAGGCCCTCACCGAGGCCGGTGTCCTCGCGGTCCGCTGCGACATCACCGACGCCGAGCAGGTGGAGCAGGCCTACAAGGAGATCGAGGAGAAGCACGGTCCCGTGGAGGTACTGGTCGCCAACGCCGGTATCACCAAGGACCAGTTGCTGATGCGGATGTCCGAGGAGGACTTCACCTCCGTCGTCGACACCAACCTCACCGGCACCTTCCGGGTCGTCAAGCGCGCCAACCGCGGCATGCTGCGCGCCAAGAAGGGCCGCGTCGTCCTGATCTCCTCCGTCGTCGGCCTCCTCGGCTCGGCGGGCCAGGCGAACTACGCCGCCTCCAAGGCCGGACTGGTCGGGTTCGCCCGGTCGCTGGCCCGTGAGCTCGGCTCGCGGAACATCACTTTCAACGTCGTCGCCCCCGGTTTTGTCGACACCGACATGACCCAGGCGCTCACCGAGGAGCAGCGCAGGGGCATCGTGTCCCAGGTGCCGCTGGGCCGCTACGCGCGGCCCGACGAGATCGCCGCCGCGGTGCGCTTCCTCGCCTCCGACGACGCGTCGTACATCACTGGAGCCGTCATCCCCGTTGACGGCGGATTGGGCATGGGTCACTGATCACCATGAGCGGAATTCTCGACGGCAAGCGCATCCTCATCACCGGGGTGCTGATGGAGTCGTCCATCGCGTTCCACGCCGCGAAGGTGGCCCAGGAGCAGGGTGCCGAGGTCATCCTCACGGCCTTCCCCCGCCCCACTCTGACCGAGCGCATCGCCAGGAAACTGCCGAAGCCGGCCAAGGTCATCGAGCTCGACGTGACCAACCAGGAGCACCTGGACCGGCTGGAAGGCCTGGTCCGTGAGGAGCTCGGTTCGCTGGACGGCGTCGTCCACTCCATCGGCTTCGCGCCGCAGGACGCGCTCGGCGGCAACTTCCTCAACACCCCCTTCGAGTCCGTCGCCACCGCGATGCACGTCTCGGCGTTCTCCCTGAAGTCGCTGGCCATGGCCTGCAAGCCGCTGATGAGCGAGGGCGGCTCGATCGTCGGCCTCACCTTCGACGCCCAGTACGCCTGGCCGCAGTACGACTGGATGGGCCCGGCCAAGGCCGCGCTGGAGGCCACCTCCCGCTACCTCGCCCGTGACCTGGGCAAGGACGGGCTGCGCTGCAACCTGATCTCCGCCGGCCCGATCGGCTCCATGGCCGCCAAGTCCATCCCGGGCTTCTCGGAGCTGGCCGACGTCTGGAACCACCGTGCCCCGCTCGCCTGGGACATGTCCGACCCGGAGCCGGCCGGCCGCGGCATCGTGGCCCTGCTGTCCGACTTCTTCCCGCGGACGACGGGCGAGATCATCCACGTCGACAGCGGCGTGCACATGATGGGCGCCTGACCGCGCACCACCTCTGCAAGACGGCCCCCGGCCGCGTACCCCCGCGTCTCTGCGGAGGCGGTACGCGGCCGGGAGCCTTTCACTGTCCGTGACCGCCCGTCGGCCTTCCGGTCGAAAAGTCGGCCGGTCCACCGCAGAATGTGGAGGAACCGGACTCTTGTCAGGCTGCGGGAGGGAGATCGCCGTGCGCCCCACGCGTCGCCGCACCCGTCTCCTGCTGGCCGCATCGGCGGCCGTCGCCGCACTCGCCGTACCCCTGGGGGTCCACGTCGCCCGTGGCGCCGGCCCCGGTACGGCAGCGGCGCCCCCGATCCCCGAACCGGCCGGCTCCGAGTGCCGTACGACGGTCGAGGGCTCCCGGGTCGTCGCGTACTGCCACAACCCCTACCCCTCCACCGACCTGGTCCGGCTCCACACCGAGTGCGCCCGCTGGTGGGACGTCGACGCGGACGGTGCCGCGGTCGCTGTGGCGCCGGGCCGGACCGTGCGACTGGAGGACCGCTGCTGGAAGGAGGTCGCGACCGCCTGGGTCAGCCACCGTCCGGCGCCGCTCTGAGGGGGGCCGGAGGGCGTCCGGCCATCCCTACACCCGGTCCGCCAGGCAGTTCAGGGCGTGGCTCGCCGCCTCGGCCGCCGCCGTCTCCGCGTCTCCGGCCCGGATCGCCTCGACCAGTCGCGCGTGATCCACATGGTTCTCCGGGCGCAGCTCGGGGCCCACGTCATCCCGTAGGTAGTCGCGCAGCAGATCCCCCAGGTCCGCGTAGAGCTCGGTGAGGACGTCGTTGTGCGAGGCGGCGACCACCGCCAGGTGCAGGGTCGCGTCGGCCGCGACGAACGCCTCCGCGTCCCCTGACGCCCACGCCTCCTCCCGCCGCGCCATCAGGGTGTCGAGCTGCCGCAGATCGCGCTCGGTGCGTCGTACGGCGGCGAGCCGGGCGGCCGACGACTCCAGCGTCGAGCGCAGCTCCGCGACGTGGCGCGGGTCGGCGGCGGCGAAGCGGCGGTGCATCACCCCGGCCAGCTCGCTCGTGGCGATCACGTAGGTGCCCGAGCCCTGCCGGATGTCCAGCAGCCCGTTGTGCGCGAGGGCCCGTACCGCCTCGCGCACGGTGTTACGGGCCACGCCGAGCTGCTCGACCAGCTCCGGTTCGGTCGGAATGCGCGAACCGACCGGCCACTCGCCCGAGGTGATCTGGTTCCGCAACTCCGCGATCACCTGGTCGGAGAGTGCCGAACGCCGTGGAGACGTCAGCGCCATGGTGCTCCTTGCTCGTGAGCTGTCAGGTCCGGGCCGGATTCTCTCAGGGAAAGCGGGTATCCGGGGATCCGCGGGATTGGACAACCAATCATCCCATGATTCTATGATGGCCTCATGCCGGACGACGAGACCCAGACCCAGACCGTGAACCGCGGCGGCGCCGCGCGCACCCCCGCCGGCCCCCAGGCCCCGCAGCTCCCTCGAGTTGCCGAGGCCCCCGCCCCCTGGCTGCTGCGCCTGATCGCCGTCGGGCTCGTCCTGGCCGCCCTGAACCTCCGCCCCGCCATCACCAGCCTCGGCGCCCTGCTCGAAGAGGTCCGCGACGGGCTGCACATGAGCGGCAGCGTGGCGGGTGTGCTCACCTCCGTGCCGCCGCTGTGCTTCGCGGTCTTCGGGGTCATGGCGCCCCGCCTCGCCCGCCGCTTCGGGGCCGGCGCCGTCGTCTGCGCGGGTATGGCGGCCATCGCGGCGGGCCTGGTCATCCGCCCTTACATCGGCTCCACCGCCGGGTTCCTGGCCGCCAGCGCGCTGGCCCTGATGGGCATCGCCGTCAGCAACATCCTGATGCCGGTGATCGTCAAGCGCTGGTTCCCCGATCGCGTCGGCACCATGACCGGCCTCTACTCCATGGCCCTGGCCCTCGGCACCGCCCTCGCCGCCGCCGTCACCGTCCCCCTGACCGGCGCCATGGGCGGGAACTGGCGGTCCGGGCTCGCCGTCTGGGCCGTACTCGCCGCCCTCGCGGTGCTGCCCTGGGTCGTACTCGTACGGGACCGCACCCCGGCGCCCGGTCAGCCCGCGCCCGGTCAGGTCTCCCGCCAGGCCGACGCCCCGGCGCTCCGGATCACCCGCAGCCCGACCGCCTGGGGGCTCGCCTGCTTCTTCGGGCTCCAGGCGACGGCCGCGTACATCACCATGGGCTGGATGCCGCAGATCTTCCGCGACGCCGGGGTCTCGGCCGGTACGGCGGGGGTCCTGCTCGCGGTCACCATGGCGATGGGCGTCCCGCTCGCCTTTGTCATCCCCCGGGTCGCCGGCCGGCTCAAGCAGCAGGGCCCCATCGTCGTCGTCCTCGGCCTGTGCGGCCTGATCGGCTACAGCGGCCTCTACCTGGCCCCGGCCGCCGGTGCGTGGGTCTGGGCGGTACTGCTCGGCGTGGCCAACTGCGCCTTCCCGCTCGCCCTCACCATGATCGGCATGCGGTCGCGGACCGGGGCGGGCGTGGTCCGGCTCTCCGCGTTCGCCCAGTCCACCGGCTATCTGCTCTCGATCCCGGGCCCGCTGCTCGTCGGCGTGCTCTACCAGCACAGCGGCGGCTGGGGGCTGCCGATCGCCCTGATGGCGGGCCTGATGATCCCGCAGATGGTGGCCGGGGTGCTGGCGGGGCGGGACCGGACCATCGAGGACGAGTGCTGAGATGCGAGACTGGCCCCATGCCAGTGCTCGATCCGCAGCCCAAGAACGGTCAGAAGAAGCTCCTCCTCGTCTTCGGGGCGATGCTTCTCGTCACGGTGGTCATCGGCGTGATCGCCTCGATCGCCTCCCCCTGATGCCTGCCGCCCCCTGCTGATCCGCGCGGGGGGTGGGGCTGGCCCCCCTGTCCCCTAGGGGGCCAGGGTCAGGGTGAAGTGGGTGGATCACCGGATGGGACCGGCCCGGTCCGTTCCGTAGGTTCTTCGGTGACGAACCGAATACCCCACGGAGGCGGACATGCCGGTCCCTGCGCACCCCAGGCCCTCCCGACCGGCTGTCTCCCATCGACCCGCCGTCTCCTCCCTCCGGCCGACTGTCTCCTCCCGACCGGCCGCCGACCGTGTGGAGGCACGGCTTCCGTGGTGGGCCGTGGCGCTCCCGGCCGTCGCGTTCGCCGCTCTGCTGCTCATGATCATGAGCCCGGGGCAGGCGCAGGCGGCCACTGCCGACCCCGCACTCGGACAGCTGATCGAGCGCACGCTCCACCTGCTCTCGCCCTGATCCACGCTTTGCGGCGAACCCACCCCGGACCAGCGCGTCAACCTTCCGGATGAGCCCGTCAACACCCTGCGCCAGAGGCCGCGTTTCATGCGAAGCTGAGGTGTATGAGCGTCGAGACACCTCGCAGGATCGTCCTTCTCAGGCATGCCAAGGCGGAATGGTCGCAGTCCTCCGATCATGAGCGCCCCCTGGCCGAGCGCGGCCGTAAGGACGCGCCCGTGGCCGGCCGCAGGCTCGCCGACTCCGGCATCGACTTCGACCTGGCCCTGTGCTCCAGCGCCGTCAGGACCCGGGAGACCTGGAAGCTGGCGGTCCACGAATTCGCCCAGCGCCCCAGGACCGTCTACGAGGAGAGGCTGTACGAGGCCTCCCTCGGCGAACTGATCGCCCTCTTCAACGAGACCCCGGACGAGGTCCGCAACCTCCTGGTCATCGGCCACAACCCGGGCATGCACGGAGCCGCCGACGCCCTCTCCGGCTCCGCCGAGGGCGACACGCTGGCCCGGATGACCCGGGACGGCTTCCCGACGGCGTCCTACGCCGTGGTGGAGTTCCCCGGCTCCTGGAAGAGCGTGGAGCACGGGGCGGGCAGGCTCACCGAGTACTGGACGCCGAACGACTGAGCGGCGCCCTTGCCGATGTCCGGCCGGACACCTGAACACGCAGGGTCCCGGCACGTCACCCGTGCCGGGGCCCTCTTCCGTACGCTGCCAAAACCGTCAGTCGACGAGGCCGTCCGCCGCCTCCACCTCTTCACGGGTGATGCCGAGCAGATAGAGCACGGTGTCCAGGAACGGCACGTTCACCGCGGTGTGCGCCGCCTCGCGGACCACGGGCTTGGCGTTGAAGGCGACCCCGAGCCCCGCCGTGTTCAGCATGTCGAGGTCGTTCGCCCCGTCCCCGATGGCCACCGTCTGCGCGAGCGGAACCCCCGCCTGCTCGGCGAAGCTCCGCAGCAGCCGGGCCTTCCCCGCCCGGTCCACCACGTCGCCGACGACCCGTCCGGTGAACTTGCCGTCCACCACCTCCAGGGTGTTGGCGGAGGCGAAATCGAGGCCGAGCCGTTCCTTGAGGTCGTCCGTGACCTGGGTGAAACCGCCCGAGACGACGCCCACCTGGTACCCGAGGCGCTTCAGCGTACGGATCAGGGTCCGGGCCCCGGGCGTGAGCCGCACCTCGGCGCGCACCTTGTCCACCACCGAGGCGTCGAGCCCCGCCAGCAGCGCGACCCGGGCGTGCAGCGACTGCTCGAAGTCCAGCTCGCCCCGCATCGCCTGCTCGGTGACCTCCGCGACCTTGTCCTCACAGCCCGCGTGGGCCGCGAAGAGCTCGATCACCTCGTCCTGGATGAGCGTGGAGTCCACGTCCATGACGACCAGCCGCTGCGCCCGCCGGCTCAGCCCGGCCGAGACCACCGCGACGTCCACGCCGATCTCGGCCGCCTCGGTCGCCAGCGCGGTCCGCAGCTCAGCCGTCCCGGTCCCCGACACCGCGAACTCGACGGCTGTGACGGGGTACTTCGCCAGCCGGAAGATGCGGTCGATGTTCCCGCCGGTCGAGGTGATCGTGGCCGCTATGGCGGCGGTCGACTCCGCGGTCAGCGGGTGCCCCAGCACCGTCACATGGGAACGGCCGTAACCACGGGGCCGGTTGTCACCCGTGCCCGAGATGATCTCGGCCTGCAGCTTCAGGGAGTCGGCCCAGCTGTGCACGGTCGCCCGCAGGTCGCCCTCGGTCGTCCCGCCCGCGGTGGGCGAGGTGACCAGGGCGCAGAGCACGATGCGGCCCCGGGTGACGACCTGCTCGATGTCCACGACGTCGACGGAGTACGCGGCGAGCGTGTCGAACAGCCCGGCGGTGATGCCGGGGCGGTCCTTGCCGAAGATCTTGACGAGGAGGGTGGGTGTGTTGTCCACGAGAGGAGGGGACTCCTCGCTGTCCCGGGCGGGCTCGCCGCCGGTCCGAGAGGGATCGCGGAGCTCGGGGGAGGAGGGAGGCTGAGGTGGCTGAGATGCGCTCATGGTGTTCCCACCGTATCGGTCCCGCGGCCGCGCCCGGCCGCCCGTCCCGAGTGCCGGACGGAAAGGCAGGGAGGCCAGGCGGAAAGGTGCGGGACCTCCCGCCTGCCGTCCTCTCTGCGCCGGCATAGCTGCACTTGCCCCGATTCGGACGGTACGGGAGTCTTCCTGTCCCCTTCTCCTCTTCGGGGCCCGCCTTCACCGGCCCGACTTTCGGATAAGGGACTGCTCCTGGAATAGTTCCCCACGATGTTCAGCATCCCTAGACTCCCTGCGACGGGGGAAACTCGGGGGACAACTAGTGGGGCGCGGAGTGCCGGAACTCGTACTGGAATTGAATGGCAGCACCTGGACGCTCGATCCGTCCAGGCCGTACACCCTGGGGCGTGACCCGCAGGGAGACCTGACGATCGACGACGCCAGAGTCTCGTGGCGGCACGCCACGATCAGCTGGGGCGGGGGGAGTTGGTTCATCGAGGACCACGGCTCCACCAACGGCACGTATGTGCAGGGCCAGCGGATCCAGCGGACGGAGGTCGGGCCCGGCTCCGCCGTACACCTGGGCAACGCCACCGACGGGCCGCGGCTGAATCTCACCGCTGCCGCCGGTGCCCACGGCGGTCAGCCGGGCGCGGCCCACCAGGGCTCCGCGCAGCAGCCGCACCAGCAGCAGCACGCGCAGCCGGGCGCGGCCTGGCCCGGACAGCAGGCACCCGCCCAGCACCAGGCCCCGCAGCACCAGGCACCCGTGCACCAGGGGCAGCACCAGGCCCCGCAGCACCAAGGCACGCCCCAGCAGGCGTGGCAGCAGCAGGCACCAGAGGCCCAGCAGCAGGCGCCGTACCAGCAGGTTCCGCACCAGCAGGGACCGGCCCAGCCGGCCGCCCCGGCCCACGGCGGCGGCCCCGCTCATGGTGGCGGGGCTGGGGCGCCGCCGGTCTACGGCGACCGCAGCCCGACCACGTTCCACCAGCTGGCGCTCGGCCGGGTCATGCGCATCGGCCGTGCGCTGGAGAACGAGCTGGTCGTCTCCGACCTCCAGGTCTCCCGCAACCACGCCGAGTTCCACGCGACGCCCGACGGCCGGTTCGAGATCCGCGACCTCGGCTCGCACAACGGCACGTACGTCAACGGTCTGCCGCTCCAGAAGTCCGGCTCGGCGCTCATCGGCCCGAACGACATCGTCGGCGTCGGCCACTCGACGTTCCGCCTGGTCGGTGACCGGCTGGAAGAGTTCGTCGACACCGGTCAGGTCTCCTTCTCCGCCCGCCACCTCACGGTGACGGTCGACGGCGGCAAGCAGATCCTCAAGGACGTCTCCTTCGGTGTCCCGGAGAAGTCGCTGATCGCGGTCATCGGCCCCTCCGGCTCCGGAAAGTCCACCCTGCTCAAGGCGCTCACCGGCTACCGGCCCGCCAACGAGGGTGACGTCCTCTACGACAACCGGAACCTGTACAAGCAGTTCGCCGAGCTGCGCCAGCGCATCGGTCTGGTCCCGCAGGACGACATCCTGCACAAGGAACTGACCGTCACCAAGGCCCTCAAGTACGCGGCCAGGCTCCGCTTCCCCGCGGACACCACCGAGGCCGAGCGCCAGGCCCGGATCACCGAGGTCCTCGCCGAGCTCAAGCTCGACATCCACAAGGACAAGCGGATCACCTCGCTCTCCGGCGGCCAGCGCAAGCGCGTCTCGGTCGCCCTGGAGCTGCTGACCAAGCCGTCGCTGATCTTCCTGGACGAGCCGACCTCCGGCCTCGACCCGGGCATGGACCGTGACGTCATGCAGCTGCTGCGCGGCCTCGCCGACGACGGCCGCACCGTGCTCGTCGTCACACACTCCGTGGCCGAGCTGGCCATCTGCGACAAGCTGCTCGTGATGGCGCCCGGCGGTGCCGTCGCGTACTTCGGGCCGCCGGAGGAGGCGCTGAACTTCTTCGGCTACAGCTCCTGGGCCGACGTCTTCTCCGCCTTCGAGAACTACCGCGACTACGACTGGGCGGGCCGCTGGCGCGGTTCGCAGCACTACCAGATGTACGCCGCCGACATCGACGCCGTCGCCGCGCAGTCCGTCCACATGCCGCCTCCCCAGCAGATGCGGCCCCCGAAGCCGCAGAGCTGGGGCACGCAGCTGTGGACCCTGGTGCGCAGATACGTCTCCGTCATCGCCTCCGACAAGCTCTTCCTGGGCCTGATGGTGGCGCTCCCCGCGATGATCGGTGTGCTGAGCGCGGTCATCCCGGCGGACTTCGGACTGGCCGCGCCGACCCCGCCGGCCCAGTTCAACTCCAAGGCCGGGATCATCCTGCTGATCCTCGCGTTCGGCATCTGCCTGTCCGGCTCGGCCAACTCCGTACGAGAACTGATCAAGGAACGCGTCATCTACGAACGGGAACGGGCCACCGGCCTCTCCCGCTCGGCCTACCTGATGTCCAAGGTGATCGTGCTCGGCGTGATCACGGCCTTCCAGGGCGTCATCCTCTGCGGTATCTGCTTCGCCGCCCGTGAGCTGCCGGCCGAGGGACTGCTCATGCCCCCGGCCGTCGAGATCTGCCTGTCCATCGTGGTTCTTGGGTTCACCTCGATGATGTTCGGCCTGGTGATCTCCGCGCTGGTCAAGACCTCCGAGATGACCATGCCGCTGCTGGTCATGTTCGCGCTCGTCCAGGTGGTCTTCACCGGCCTCCTCTTCCAGCTGTACGGATCGCTCGGCCTGGAGCAGTTCGCCTGGCTGATGCCGTCCCGGTGGGGCGTGGCCGCGGCCGGCACCACGCTGGACCTGGCCAACGTGATGCCGCCGTGGGACCCGAAGAACCCGACCGACCTCGACGTGCTGTGGGAACACACGGCGACCCAGTGGGGGATCAACGTCTCCGTCCTCCTGGTCCTCGGCCTCGTCTGCGGGGTCGCGGTCGCCCGGCTGCTGCGCCGCCACGAGCCCGAGGTCATGCGCAAGTAGGCCACGCGAGGGCAAGCGCGTACGGAACGACGCCGAGGCCGGCACCCCGTGGGGTGCCGGCCTCCGGCATGTCTACCTCTGGGCTCGGTCGTACGACCGGGCTCAGTACGCGCTGTTGACGTTGTCCATCGAGCCGTAGCGGTCGGCCGCGTAGTTGCAGGCGGCGACGATGTTGGCGACCGGGTCGTACAGGTCCTTCTTGGTGCCCTTGACGTGGTACCGGTCGAAGGTCGGCTGGATCACCTGGAGCAGGCCCTTGGAGGGGACGCCGTTGCGGGCGTTGATGTCCCAGTTGTTGATCGCCCAGCGGTTGCCGCTGGACTCCCGGATGATGTTGCGGTGGATGCCGCTGTAGGAGCCGGGGATGCCTTCCTTCTTCATGATCGACATCGCCTCGCGGATCCAGCCGTCCAGGTTGTTGGCGTAGACGGGCTTGCGCGCGGTGGAGCGGTTGGCGGCCTCGGTGCCGCGCTTCTTCGCGTCGGCCTTGGCCTTGGCGGCCTTCTCGGCCTTGTCCTTCGCGTCCGCCGCGGCCTTCGCCTTCGCGGCCTTCGCCTTGGTCTCGGCGGCGGCCTTCGCCTTGGCGGCGTCGGCGGCCTTCACGAGCTGCTCGGCGGTGGAGTGCTGCTCGATAAGGCTGTCCTGCACGGTCTTGGCCTGTGCGGAGCCCCCGGTGAAGGCCACGGGAGCGGCAGCGCCGGCTGCCTGCGGGGCAACCTCGGCCTCGGCGTTCGACGGGACGAGCGAGAAGGTCAGGGAGGCGACGGCCAGGGCCGACACACCGGCCACGGAGATCTTCTGGACCTTGTTCAGACGACGGACACGGCTGGGAATGCGAGTCGCAGACATGAAGGGCTACCTCTTCGAATTGCTCAGGTGTCCTCACGGAGGACGAGACCGGAGGCGGCGATGCGCACCTCCGTCGGGGACGAGAGCAATTCTTAGCGGCAGCAAAATCGTGTGGCAAAGGTGTGACGTACGAAGCTGAGTAGTGGACAGGGGTCCCGTTCGTCCGAAATAACCCCCGCTCATGCCCACCCAAATCGCCCTTTTGGGTCCACTAGGTACGTTCGTAAGTGACGTACGCCCTATGCCCGGCCTCACATCGGCGACGCGCCGACCTCACAGCTCGTTGCTGAAGCAATCCGGAGCGTTACGTTCCTCATTCGGCAGGATGAGGTGGACGTCCCCGAACTCATGCCAGAGGTAGCGCCGCTCCAGCGCAGCCTCGTACCCGCGGCGCAGCGCCTCACGCCCCGCCACCGCCTCCAGCATCAGCAGGTGCGAGGCCTGGGGCTCGTGCAGTCCGGTCAGGAGCCCGTCCACCGCCCGCACCCCCCGGCGCGGCGTCACCACCAGATCCGTCCAGCCCGCGGCCGGCCGCACCACCCCGTCCGCGTCGACCGCCGACTCCAGCGCCCGCACCGCCGTCGTCCCGACCGCGACCACCCGGCCGCCCGCCGCCCGCGCCGCGTTCACCAGCCACGCGGTGGTGGACGGCACCGCGAACCGTTCCGGGTACGGCGGCTCGTGCGCCTCCGCCGACGCCACCCCCGTATCCAGCGACAGCGGGGCGAACCCCACCCCTCGGCTCACCAGCTCCGCCACCAGGGCTGCCGTGAAGGGCCGGGCCGCACTCGGCATCTCCGCCGACCCGCTCCCGTCGGGCGCCTGGACCGCGAACACGGTCTGGTACGCCGCGAGCGGCTGATCACGCTCCGTGTACCCGTACCGGATCGGCCGTCCGTACCGCCGCAACAGCCCCGGGACGTCCCGGCCCACCCGCGCCCACCACAGCCGCGACCCCACCGAGGGCCCACGGGAGTGTCCTGCCGGTCCTGCCGCGCTCATGAGCCCGACCGACAAGGCGCCCCCCAGAGGCTCCTCCAGCACCAGCTCCCGCCCGCCCGGCAGCCGCACCACCGCACCGGCGGGCCCGCCCGGACGCGGCACGGTCGCCCCCGAAGCGCCGGGCGCCCGCAGCTCCACCGCCCACCGCCCGTCCTCACCCCGCGTGGAGAAATGCACGACGACCCGGTCGCCGCCCACCCGCCCGTTCACCGCGGCCGGCAACGTCGCCGAAGTGTTCACCACGAGAACGTCCCCGGCCCGCAGCTGCCCCGGCAGCTCCCGGAACCCGTGGTGCGACACGGCCTTCCCCCGGGTCACCAGCAGCCGTACGTCGTCACGCCCCGCCCCCCGCTGCTCGGCCGGCACCCGCGCCGACAACTCCGCGGGCACCCGCAACGCCTCCAGGGGCGAAGCTTCGGACCCGGCCGAAGGGGCGCAGCCCCCGTCCCGCTCGGCCGCCCCCACCGCACTCACCGTGCACCCCCGTCCGCCGCCACGGGCTCCTCCAGCAGCGCCGGAGCGGCGAACCGCCCACTCGCCGGCCGCTCCCGCACCAGCCGCAGAAACGCGGGTACCACGCTCGCGGGCGAGGGCCGAGGCTCCTCGTCGTCCGGCACCGCGGCCGCGTACAGATCGGTCGCCATGTCCCCCGGATCGACGGCCCACACCCGCAGCCCGGGCTCCTCCACCCCCAGCACCGCCGCCAGCTGGTCCAGCGCCGCCTTCGACGCCCCGTAACCGCCCCACATCCCGTACGGCTCCGCCGCCGCGTCCGAGCTGACCGTCACGACCGCCCCCGTGGCCGACCTTCGCAGCAGCGGCAACGCCTCCTGCAGGAGACCGAGCGCCGCCACCACATTGGTCTCCAGCGCCCGCCGCAGCCCCTCCAGCGGCTGCGCCTCCAGCCGGACCAGCGGCTCGGCGCCCAGCATGCTCGCGTTGCTCACCAGGAGATCGAGCCCTCCCAGCTCCCCGGCGGCCGCGACCAGCTCCGCCCGGTGCGCCGCGTCCGTGACATCCCCCAAGACGGCCGCCACCCGCGTCCCGTACCGCTTACGCACCTCCTCCGCCGCCGCCTCCAGCACCCCGGCGGTCCTGGCGTCCAGCACCAGATCCCACCCCTGCCGGGCCAGCGCCTCGGCCAGCGCGCGCCCCAGCCCCTTCGAACCACCCGTGATCAACGCGACCGGCATAGTGACCGTCCCCTTACAGCGCATCGGCATCCACCGGGCGACCCCGGCCACTCCAACGTAGGAAGCCCTGACCGCCCCGCGCCTCGCCCGGAGGCCGCACCCGCACCCGGCACTTCGACCTAGGACCGGGAAGGACCTAGGACCAGGGACCCGGCACGGGCCGCTACCGGCCTAGGCCTACCGCCCTCCGGCAGCCGCCTTGCGCCCGATACGGCCCGCGCACCCCCGCCGGTACGGTGATCCCATGAGTCATCGCCCGCCGTCGGCCCTCGCCGCGGTGAGTGCCGCGCTGCTCGCCATGAGCCGGCACCTCGAAGTAGGAGACGTCCTCAAGACGATCGTCGCCTCCGCCCGCGAACTGCTCGACGCCCAGTACGCGGCCCTCGGCGTCCCGGACGACCACGGCGGCTTCGCCCAGTTCGTGGTCGACGGCGTGAGCGAGGACGAGTGGAAGGCCATCGGCCCGCTGCCCCGGCAGCACGGCATCCTCGCCGCGATGCTGCACCAGGCGAAGCCCGAGCGGCTCGCCGACGTCCGCAAGGACCCCCGCTTCGAGGGCTGGCCCGACGCGCACCCCGACATGTCCGACTTCCTCGGCCTGCCCATCACGGACGGCGACGAGACCATCGGCGCCCTCTTCCTCGCCAACAAGATGTGCCCCAAGCCCGACGGCGGCTGCGGCTTCACCGCCGAGGACGAGGAGCTGCTCTCGATCCTCGCCCAGCACGCCGCGATCGCCCTCACCAACGCCCGCCTCTACGAGCGCAGCCGCGAGCTGACCATCGCCGAGGAACGTTCCCGCCTCGCCCACGAGCTGCACGACGCGGTCAGCCAGAAGCTGTTCTCGCTCCGGCTCACCGCCCAGGCCGCCGCCGCCCTCGTCGACCGCGACCCGGCCCGTGCCAAGGGGGAGCTCCAGCAGGTCGCCGTCCTCGCCGCCGAAGCGGTCGACGAGCTGCGGGCGGCCGTCGTGGAGCTGCGCCCGGCCGCTCTCGACGAGGACGGCCTGATCGCCACCCTCCGTACGCAGATCCAGGTCCTGGACCGGGCCCACGCGGCCGCGGTCACCTTCGGCAGCAGCGGTGTACGCGCCCTGCCCGCCGCCCAGGAGGAGGCGCTGCTCCGGGTGGCGCAGGAGGCCCTGCACAACGCCCTGCGCCACTCCGGCGCGCAGCACGTGGACGTCACCCTGGCCCGGCGCTCCACCGCGACCGTCCTCCTCGTCACCGACGACGGCATCGGCTTCGACCCCACCGCCGTCCGGCGGGCGGGCCGGCACCTCGGGCTCGTCTCCATGCGCCACCGGGCCAAGAGCGTCGGCGGCAGACTCACCATTGTTTCGGAGCCCGGGAAGGGCGCCACGATCGAGATGGAGATCCCCGGTGGCTGACAAGATCATCAGGGTGCTGCTGGTCGACGACCACCAGGTGGTCCGCCGCGGACTGCGCACCTTCCTGGAGATCCAGGAGGACATAGAGGTGGTCGGCGAGGCGTCCGACGGCGCGGAGGGCGTGGCCCGCACCGAGGAGCTCCGGCCCGACGTGGTCCTCATGGACATCAAGATGCCCGGCACCGACGGCATCGAGGCCCTGCGCAGGCTCCGCCGGCTCGACAACCCGGCCAAGGTGCTCATCGTCACCAGCTTCACCGAACAGCGCACGGTGGTCCCCGCCCTGCGCGCCGGAGCCTCCGGTTACGTCTACAAGGACGTCGACCCGGATGCCCTGGCCGGTGCCATCCGCTCGGTCCACGCCGGACACGTCCTGCTCCAGCCGGAGGTCGCCGGCGCGCTGCTCGCCCAGGACGACGCGGGCAGCGGCACGGGCCGGGGAAGCACGCTGACCGAACGCGAACGCGAGGTGCTCGGCCTCATCGCCGACGGCCGGTCGAACCGGGAGATCGCCCGCGCGCTCGTCCTCTCCGAGAAGACGGTCAAGACCCACGTATCGAACATCCTGATGAAACTCGACCTGGCGGACCGCACGCAGGCGGCGCTGTGGGCGGTCCGCAACGGCGCTGCGGGCTGAGATTCATACTGTCGGGCACATGTCACCCGAACGGCGCATCCTCCCCGGCCGTACGGCGTTCTCCAGGACATGCTGCGGCGGCTTGCCGCAGCCTCTCCAGGAGGATCCTGAAGCGAAGAACCTGAAGAAGGCCACCGCCGTCACCATGATCGTCGGCGGGCTCATCGCCGCCGGTGCCGGCGCGGCCTCCGCGACCGGCCACAGCGGCGCCGGCTCCCACGGCGCGGCGGCCGGCTCCCCGGGCGTCGCCAGCGGCAACCTGGCCCAGGTCCCGGTCCACGTCCCGGCGAACGTGGTCGGCAACACGGCCAACGTGATCGGCCTGCTGAACCCCGCATTCGGCAACCTCGGCCTGAACCACTGACCCGCAGGTCCCCAGAAGCCGGACCGCCCCCACGTTCCCCGGGGACGGCCCGGCTTCGCCGCGCCCCAGCCATCCTGCCGCCACCCAGCCCGTCCGCCCCCACCCCGTCCGTCCGGCGTTTGAGGACGGAACCCCCGCGCCGGGGACCCCGCACCAGAACAGCCCCCCCGCCCACGGGCACCCCCCCGCCCACGGGCACCCCCCCGCCCACGGGCACCCCCCCCGCCCACGGGCACCCCCCCGCCCACGGGCACCCCTTGCGCCGGAGCCCCCGCACCAGAACGGGCTTCCCGCCCAGGGGCACCCCCACCCAGCCCGTCGGGCGCCTGAGGACAAAGGCCCGCGGGCCTACCGCCGCACCTCCCCGCCCTCCACATACGCGTTGTAGGCGGCCACCAACGCCCGCCGAGCCACCCGCTCCACCGGCCGCAACGCGGCCCCCCGCGCCGCGATCTCCGACGCGCTCACCGCACCCCCGTCCCCGGATCCGTACGCCACCGAGACCAGCAACCCCACCCGCTGCGCCAGCTCCAGCACCCGCACCGCCCGGGGCGGATACCCCGGCGCCAGCACATCGCGCCCTCGGCCCCCCTCCGCCCGCGCCCGGTACGCGTCCACCGCCGCCTCCGCCACCGGACCCGAACCGGCCACATCCAGCCGGGCCAGCGCCGCCGTCGCATCCCGCAACGCCTCCGCCAGCTCCCGCTCCGCCTCGCTCAGCGACGGCACGTCCGCCGGCGGCGCCTCCCGCACCGGCAGCACCCGCCACACGACCTCGACGTGCAGGTCCCCCTCCGGCCCCACCTCGCTCACCTCCGGCACCAGCCCGTACGGCACCCCGAACGCGATCACCGCCTCCTGAGCCTCCAGCGCCCGCGCGTTGAAGTCGGGCGGACCGCTCAGTCCCAGCGGATGCCCCGGCACCGGCAGCGCGACCCGGAAACCGGTCGCCCCCAGCGCCCGCAGCCGCCCGAGCGCCAGCGTGAGCCCGACCGGCCCCGCCTCACCCGGCAGCCCCTCGACGCGGTGCACCGCGTCCTCCCCGACAATCGCGAGAGCCGCGTCGTCCGGCGAGACAAGTCCCGCCAGAAGCGCGTTCCCCCAGGCGGCCAACAACCCTGAACGTGGTTCCACAAGCATGGAGACAGCGTAGGGAACGGACCGGGAACGGACCTCACGGCCGGAGCACTCGCGCGGTGGCGTAGGTTTTCCCTGGGACTGTGCCCACAGGCACGCGACGATCTCGACGAGACTGCATGGGGAGACAACGCGCTCATGAGCGATGTACTGGAGCTGGTGGACGTATCCGTGGTCCGCGACGGACGCGCTCTGGTGGACGACGTCTCCTGGTCGGTCAAGGAGGGGGAGCGCTGGGTCATCCTGGGCCCCAACGGTGCCGGCAAGACGACGCTCCTCAACCTCGCGTCCAGCTACCTCTTCCCGAGCAAGGGAACGGCCGCGGTCCTCGGCGAGCAGCTGGGCGGCGTCGGCACCGACGTCTTCGAGCTCCGCCCCCGGATCGGCATGGCGGGCGTGGCGATGGCCGACAAGCTGCCCAAGCGGCAGACCGTCCTGCAGACGGTGCTCACCGCCGCCTACGGCATGACCGCCACCTGGCACGAGAACTACGAGGCCGTCGACGAGGAGCGCGCCCGCGCCTTCCTGGACCGCCTCGGCATGACCGAGTACCTGGACCGCAAGTTCGGCACGCTCTCCGAAGGAGAGCGCAAGCGCACGCTGATCGCCCGCGCGATGATGACCGACCCCGAGCTGCTGCTCCTCGACGAGCCCGCCGCCGGACTCGACCTCGGCGGCCGCGAGGACCTGGTCCGCCGCCTCGGCCGGCTCGCCCGCGACCCGTACGCCCCCTCCATGATCATGGTCACCCACCATGTCGAGGAGATCGCGCCCGGCTTCACCCACGTCCTGATGATCCGGCAGGGCAAGATCCTCGCGGCCGGACCCATGGAGACCGAACTCAGCTCCCGCAACCTCTCGCTCTGCTTCGGCCTGCCGCTGATCGTCGAGCACACCGGCGACCGCTACACCGCCCGCGGCCTGCCGCTCTCCTGACCGGCCCGGGACGATCCCCGAGGTGGTCTCGGAACAATCCCTGGGGCTTACCACAGTTGACCACCCCTGCGCCCTGTTGGTGACGCACCGACAGTCCTACGATGACCATGTGGACATCGACGCGTGGGTGTGGTGGCTGATCGTCGCGGCGGGACTGGGCATCCCCCTGGTCCTGACCGCGATGCCCGAGTTGGGAATGTTCGCCGTCGGGGCTCTGGCCGCTTCGGTCGTCGCCGCGCTCGGTGGCGGCATCGTGGCCCAGGTGCTGGTCTTCGTCGGGGTGTCGGTGGCGTTGCTCGTCGTCGTCCGCCCGATCGCCGCCAGACACCGGGCCGGGCAGAGCGGGCATGCCAGCGGTATCGACGCCCTGAAGGGCCGTCAGGCGCTCGTGCTGGAACGGGTCACCGCCGCCGACGGCCGCATCAAGCTCGCCGGCGAGGTCTGGTCGGCGCGCTCACTCGACGAGGAGCAGGTCTTCGAACCCGGCCGGCAGGTCGATGTCGTGGACATCGACGGAGCGACGGCCGTCGTCATGTGAGCGAACCGTGCACGAGCCGGTCCCAGTTCTGCGAGACTCGAAGTCGATCATGTCGATCATCATGAGACATGGGAACCGGTCCCGGGCCTGAACTCCCCGGCGTACGGCCCCGGTCCGCGCCTCATGACGATCCGACCCGATCACCCCGATCATCCCGATCCGTCGGCAACCGAAGGGCACGAGAGACACGATGCCATCGATCATCATCGTCCTGATCATTCTGGTGGTGCTCGTCTTCATCGCCCTGATCAAGACGATCCAGGTCATCCCGCAGGCCAGTGCCGCCATCGTCGAGCGCTTCGGCCGCTACACGCGCACCCTGAACGCGGGCCTGAACATCGTCGTCCCGTTCATCGACTCGATCCGCAACCGGATCGACCTCCGCGAACAGGTCGTGCCCTTCCCGCCGCAGCCGGTGATCACCCAGGACAACCTGGTCGTCAACATCGACACCGTCATCTACTACCAGGTGACCGACGCCCGCGCCGCGACCTACGAGGTCGCCAGCTACATCCAGGCGATCGAACAGCTCACCGTCACCACCCTCCGCAACATCATCGGAGGCATGGACCTGGAGCGCACCCTCACCTCCCGCGAGGAGATCAACGCGGCGCTGCGCGGCGTCCTCGACGAGGCGACCGGCAAGTGGGGCATCCGCGTCAACCGCGTCGAGCTCAAGGCCATCGAACCGCCCACCTCCATCCAGGACTCGATGGAGAAGCAGATGCGCGCCGACCGTGACAAGCGCGCCGCGATCCTCACCGCCGAAGGCATCCGGCAGTCCCAGATCCTCACCGCCGAAGGTGAGAAGCAGTCCGCGATCCTGCGGGCCGAGGGCGAGTCGAAGGCAGCGGCCCTCAGGGCCGAGGGTGAGGCCCAGGCCGTCCGCACGGTCTTCGAGGCCATCCACGCAGGAGACCCGGACCAGAAGCTGCTCTCCTACCAATACCTCCAGATGCTCCCGAAGATCGCCGAGGGCGACGCCAACAAGCTCTGGATCGTGCCCAGCGAGATCGGCGACGCCCTCAAGGGCCTCAGCGGCGCCTTCGGCAACCTCGGCGGCGGCGCCCCGGGCTTCAACACCGGCGGCACCGGCAACGGAGGCAATGGCGGCAACGGATCCGCCACCGACGGGGGCAACTCCGGTGGCACGGCCGTCGAACGACGCGAAGAACCCCCGGTCTACTGACGCGCGACCCCCTTCGTGCATGATCAGTGAGGCCCCTCGACCTTCATGGCGGGGAGGCATCACTGACCATCGAAGGAGATGGCCTTGTCCATCTGGGAAATACTCGCCGTCTTCGCGGCGGGAGTCGGTGCGGGCACGATCAACACGATCGTCGGCTCAGGCACCCTGATCACCTTCCCCGTCCTGCTCGCCACCGGCCTCCCGCCGGTGACCGCCACCGTCTCCAACGCGCTCGGCCTCATCCCCGGCTCCATCAGCGGAGCCATCGGCTACCGCAAGGAACTGGCCGGTCAACGCCGCCGCATCCTGAAACTCTCCGTCGGAGCCGCCATCGGCGGCCTCACCGGCGCCACGCTCCTCCTCGCGCTGCCCTCCACGGCGTTCGAGACGATCGTCCCGGTCCTGGTCGCCCTGGCCCTCGTCCTGGTGATCCTGCAACCACGCATCAGCAAAGCCGTCCAGCGACGCCGCGCACGCACCGGCACCCCGGCCCGCCCCGACGGCGGCCCGCTCCTGTTCACCGGCCTGACCCTCGCCAGCGTCTACGGGGGCTACTTCACCGCCGCCCAGGGGATCGTCTACCTCTCCCTGATGGGGATGCTGGTCGACGACGCGATCCAGCGCCTCAACGCCGTCAAGAATGTCCTGGCCGCCGTGGTCAACAGCATCGCCGCGCTGTTCTTCCTCTTCGTCGCGGACTTCGACTGGACGGCGGTCGTCCTCATCGCGGTCGGCTCGGCCATCGGCGGTCAGATAGGCGCCAAGGTCGGCCGCCGCCTCAGCCCCGCCCTGCTGCGCGCCCTGATCGTCCTCGTCGGCTCCGCGGCCATCGTCCAGCTGCTGCTCCGCTGACCCGCGTGGGCCCGCCCACAGGGACGGGCCCACGCATCCATCACCAGGCGTACGTCACCTACGCCGCCGTTCCCCGCGTCCGCGTCCGCGTCCGCAGCCGCTGTCCGCTCTACGCGGCCGCGGCATCCCGGTCCAGCCACTCCGGCAGTTCCGCCCGGTCACCGGCCCCCATCGCCAGCAGCATCGCCTCGGCGGGGGAGGGGACGAACGGCTGCTTCAGCAACGGCATCCCGGCCTGCTCCGGCGTCCGGGCCGCCTTGCGGTGGTTGTCCTCGGCACAGGAAGCCACCGTGTTCAGCCAGGTGTCCTGACCGCCCTGGGCCCGCGGCACCACGTGGTCGACGGTCGACGCCCGGCGCCCGCAGTAGGCGCACCGGTGCTGGTCCCGTATGAGCACGCCCCTTCTGGACCACGGGGCCTGTCTTCGGAACGGCACCCGTACGTACCGGCAGAGCCTGATCACCCGGGGCGCCGGGATGTCCACGGCGGCACCACGCATACGGAGTTCGGGATGCGACTGCTCGACGACGGCCTTGTCCGTCAGGATCAGGACCACCGCACGGTTGAGCGTCACTGTCGACAGCGGCTCGAAGCTCGCGTTGAGAACCAGCGTGTCACGCATCCTGCCCACCTCCCGTGTGCCGCCCGCCCCCTGGCAGGCCCGGATCAACTCTGGCTGGGCAGGCCGCGATGGACAACGCAATAAAAAGTGCCCTGCTCTGATCTCTCCAAGACCAGAGCAGGGCAAACAACAGGCGAACTAATCGGCGGCGGGAGCCTCGTACTCACCGATCAGCTGAGCACGCCCCAGGGTGTGGAACCGGAGGTTGAACCCGACCACCGCGGGCGAGGAGTCGCTGTCGATCCCGAGCGTCTCGGTGTCCACCGCGTACACGGTGAACACATAGCGGTGGTTCTCCCCGGCGGGCGGCGCGGCCCCGCCGAACTCCTTCGACCCGTAGTCGTTACGGGCCTGGACGGCCCCCTCAGGGAGCCCCTCGAACGCACCGCTGCCCGCGCCGGCCGGCAGTTCGGTCACCGAAACCGGGATGTCGAACACCACCCAGTGCCAGAACCCGCTGCCCGTCGGGGCGTCCGGGTCGAAACACGTCACGGCGAAACTCTTGGCCTTCACCGGGAAACCCTCCCACCGCAGGTGCGGCGAGGTGTTCCCGGACGCAAGCACCTGAGCATCGGCCAGCACGGCACCGGGCGCGAGATCCTTGCTCGTCACGGTGAACGCGTGCACCTCCGGGTGGAAGTCGTGCGGCAGCGGGGCCCTCTTCGGCTCGGTCACGTCTCGTTACCTCTCCTGATCGGTGCTGGTCTGCTGCGAGCGGCGCACCGGCCACCCGCCGACAGGTACCGGACGGGCTTCCCCGCCCGATCCCGTCCGACCTTAGGGCTCTAGAGCCAGTTGCGCTGTCCGCCGACCTGGGCCAGCCACTGGTTGAGGTACGCCGCCCAGTCGGTCTGCTGGAAGTCGTGGAGACCGACCTTGAACGCGCGGTAGGAGTCGCTGCCCTCGCTGAACAGCCCCGGCTTCTTGTCCATCTCCAGGATCACGTCCATCTCGCGGTCGTCCGCGACGAACGTGAGCTCGACCTGGTGGAGCCCGCGGTACTGCTGCGGCGGTACGAACTCGATCTCCTGGTAGAACGGCAGCCGCTGACGGGAGCCGCGGATGTGGCCGCGCTCCATGTCCGCACTGCGGAAACGGAAGCCCAGCTGTCCGAAGGCGTCCAGAATGGCCTGCTGTGCCGGCAGCGGGTGCACATTGATCGGGTCCAGGTCACCGGAGTCCAGCGCCCGGGCGATCTCCAGCTCCGTGGTCACCCCGATGTCCATGCCGCGCAGATGCTGACCGGCGAACATCGTGACCGGCGTCTCCCAGGGGATCTCCAGACCGAACGGCACCACGTGCACCGCCCCCGCCTGCACCTCGAAGGCACCGCCGAGCCGCACCTTGGCGAACTCGATGTTCTGCTTCGTCTCCTGGTCGCCGCTCTCGACCTCGACCCGCGCCTGCAGACCGACGGAGAGCCCCTCGATCTGCTGAGCCACCGACCCGCCCTGGATCCGCACCTCCCCCTGCACGACCCCACCGGGGACGACGTTCACCTCGGTGAGCTCGGTCTCCACCGAGGCGCCACCGGCACCCATGCTCGCGAGCAGCCGCTTGAAGCCCATGTTCACTCCTTCTTGGTCCTGACCCCTAGATACGCGCCATGACCGTAGCCGGTTCCCGCGTTCGTCTCCCCAGTACCCTCGGACGGCATGACCAAGAGCTCCGACCGCACAGCGCTCACCCGTGACTTCTTCGGCCGATCCGTCCTGGACGTCGCCCCCGACCTCCTGGGCCGCACCCTCGTCCGCCACAGCGACGAGGGCACGATCGAGGTACGTCTCACCGAGGTGGAGGCGTACGCCGGTGAGGTCGACCCCGGCTCGCACGCCTTCCGGGGCCGCACGGCCCGCAACAGCGTGATGTTCGGGCCGCCCGGTCATGCGTACGTTTACTTCACGTACGGGATGTGGCACTGCCTCAACCTGGTCTGCGGCCCGGAGGGCCACGCGAGCGGAGTGCTGCTACGGGCCGGTGAGATCAACGCGGGCGCCGGCCTCGCCCGGACACGTCGGGTCTCGGCCCGCAATGACAAGGAACTGGCCAGAGGCCCGGCCCGGCTCGCCACCGCCCTCGACGTCGACCGGACGCTGAACGGCAGCGACCTCTTCGCCGGCCCCACCCCCGCGCTGTCGGTACTCCACGGCACCCCGCCCCCGCGTGACCAGGTACGCAGCGGCCCCCGCACCGGAGTGGGCGGCGACGGAGCACACCAGCCGTGGCGCTTCTGGATCGAGAGGGACCCCACGGTGAGCCCGTACCGCGCCCATGCACCCCGCCGTCGCAGGGCCAAGTGACGGGCCATGGGCGACTTGACGGGGATTGGGCGGACGCCTAATGTAGTCCGAGCCACTTGACACGGGTACAGCTGTCGGCACGGTCCATCGGACCGGTCCGGGCAGCCCGAAGAGGCCAAACCACTACCTACGACTCACCCTGGCGGGTGCGAATTCGGCATGCCCGTAATTCGCTCGACAGGCTCGATTATGAGCTGCCAAGGGAATGGGCTAACGTAGTGAACACGCCGAAAGGCAAGGCCACTCCACAGGCCACCGGAATTCAAATTCGGACCGGAAACGGAACGGAAAAGAGTCTGGTAAAGTCGGAACCGCCGGAA
>NZ_JBEXSI010000072.1:0-28222 GCF_040613515.1 Streptomyces sp. NPDC006261 | reverse complement strand
GTGGGAAGAGGCCTCATGCGCGCTAAAGGTAACGCCGGACGACCGGAGTCCGAGAGGGCCGGCCGGCTCCTCCGTGCGGCGGGCCGCCCGCTTGTGCCGTGCCGGTGGCGTGAGGCCTCAGCTCACCGGGAGGACGCCGGTGTCCAGGTCGAGTGGCGAAGGGTTCGGGCAGGCTGATCTTCCCGCCGTACTCGACCGTCTCCAGCACCCGGTACGTGCCGCCCTCCGGCTCCCCGTGGAGCGTCGCGGTCGGGCGGCCCGAGTGCCAGGGGCCGAGGAGCAGGAACAGTTCCATCCCGGCCTTGGCGTAGCCGTTGACCTTGCCGACGTTGTGGTCCGTGGACGGTGGCGGCGACACGGTGACGATCTCCACCTTGCAGCCCTCGGGTGCGTCCGTCTCCTCCCAGATCCGGACGATGTCGTCCCGGTCCTGGCCGTGGCCCGGCACGGGATCGACGGTGAGTGCGCTCGGGGCGGTCCCCTCTGTCGGTGCGTCACCGAGTCCAGCATGCCGAACGGGACCGGTGGCAGTCCACCGGTCCCGTCACCCGTACGAGGAAACCGCAGATCAGGCGATACGTTCCCGCACCACCGGCAGCGGCGCGAAGGACGTGCCGGCCGGGGCGATGTCGTACGCGTCGGGCAGGGCCTTGAGCGCGTAGTCGAACTTCTCCGGGGTGTCCGTGTGCAGCGTCATCAGGGGCTGGCCCTCGGTGACCGTGTCGCCGGGCTTGGCGTGCAGTTCGACGCCCGCGCCCGCCTGCACCGGGTCCTCCTTGCGGGCCCGGCCGGCGCCCAGGCGCCAGGCGGCGACGCCGACGTCGTACGCGTCCAGGCGGGTCAGGACGCCGGAGGAGCGGGCGGTGACGATGTGCTGTTCGCGGGCGACCGGGAGGGTGGCGTCCGGGTCGCCGCCCTGGGCCGAGATCATGCGGCGCCAGACGTCCATCGCGGAGCCGTCGGCGAGCGCCTTCTCCGGGTCGGCGTCCCTGAGGCCAGCGGCGTCCAGCATCTCGCGGGCGAGGGCCAGGGTGAGGTCGATGACGTCCCTGGGGCCGCCGCCGGCGAGGACCTCGACGGACTCCCTTACCTCCAGGGCGTTGCCCGCGGTGAGGCCGAGTGGGGTCGACATGTCGGTGAGCAGAGCGACCGTGCGGACGCCGCTGTCGGTACCGAGCGCGACCATGGTGGAGGCCAGCTCGCGGGCGTCCTCGATGGTCTTCATGAAGGCGCCGGAGCCGACCTTGACGTCCAGGACGAGCGCCCCGGTGCCCTCGGCGATCTTCTTGGACATGATGGAGCTGGCGATGAGCGGGATCGCCTCGACGGTGCCGGTGACATCGCGCAGCGCGTAGAGCTTCTTGTCGGCGGGGGCGAGGCCGTCACCGGCGGCGCAGATGACCGCGCCGGTGGTGTCGAGGACGTTCAGCATCTCCTCGTTGGAGAGGTGGGCCCGCCAGCCGGGGATGGACTCCAGCTTGTCCAGGGTGCCGCCGGTGTGGCCGAGGCCCCGGCCGCTGAGCTGCGGCACGGCCGCGCCGCAGGCGGCGACCAGCGGGGCGAGCGGCAGGGTGATCTTGTCGCCGACGCCGCCGGTGGAGTGCTTGTCGGTGGTGGGGCGGGAGAGCGCGGCGAAGTCCATCCGCTCGCCGGAGGCGATCATCGCGGCGGTCCAGCGGGCGATCTCGGTGCGGTTCATGCCGTTGAGCAGGATCGCCATGGCGAGGGCGGACATCTGCTCGTCGGCGACCTCGCCGCGGGTGTACGCGTCGATGACCCAGTCGATCTGCTCGGGGGTCAGCTCGCCTCGGTCCCGCTTGGTGCGGATGACGGAGATGGCGTCCATGGGAGTCCTTCCGGCCGGTGCGTATGCAGGAGTCCTGTCGACTCTACGCGCATAGAGAGGGGAATGGCGGTGGCCCTTCCGCGAGGGAAGGGCCACCGGAATTACAGATTCAGCCGAGGTGCTGAGGGCCGAACGACTGCGGCAGCATCGCGTCCAGCGTGCGCCGGCCCTCCGGCGTTTCCAGGAGGAGTTCGGGGCCGCCGAACTCGTACAGGAGCTGCCGGCACCGGCCGCACGGCACCAGGACGGCCCCGGTGCCGTCCACGCAGGTGAAGTGGGTCAGCCGGCCGCCGCCGGTGGCCTGGAGCGTGGAGACCAGGCCGCACTCGGCGCAGAGGGAGAGGCCGTAACTGGCGTTCTCGACGTTGCAGCCGGTGATCGTGCGGCCGTCGTCCACCCGGGCGGCGACCCCGACCGGGTAGCCCGAGTAGGGGGCGTACGCCCGGGACATGGCGTCCCGGGCCGCTGCCCGCAGGGCCTCCCAGTCGGCCTCGCCGAAGGGAGCGGCGGGCCCGGAGGCGGGCGAGGTCACTTGCCCTCACCCTTCCGGTAGGGCACGCCGTTCGCCTTCGGCATCCGCAGCCGTTGGGCGGAGAGCGAGAGGACCAGCAGCGTGGTGACGTACGGAGCGGCGTCGACGAACTGGCTCGGGACCTGGTCGGTCAGCAGGTACCAGGTGAACAGCAGCGCCGAGACGGCCGCCGAGATCACCGCGGCGACGTACTTCTTCTTGTAGAGCTGCCAGAACACCGCGATCACCAGCAGGATCGCCAGCAGGAGCAGCATCGCGTGGACGTTCTCGGCGCCGCCGCGCAGCTTGAGGCTGTCGGTGAAGCCGAAGAGCCCGGCGCCCAGCGCCATGCCGCCCGGCATCCAGTTGCCGAAGATCATGGCGGCGAGACCGATGTAGCCGCGGCCGCCGGTCTGGCCCTCCTGGTAGATGCCGGTGGCGACGATCGCGAGGAACGCGCCGCCGAGACCCGCGAGTCCGCCCGAGACGGTGACGGCGATGTACTTGTACTTGTACACGTTGACGCCGAGCGTCTCGGCGGCCACCGGGGACTCACCGCAGGAGCGCAGCCGCAGCCCGAACGAGGTGCGCCACAGGATCCACCAGGTCGCCGGGATCAGCAGCAGGGCCAGCAGGGTCAGCAGGGAGAGGCCGGTGACCAGGCCGCCGACGATGCCCGCGATGTCGGAGACCAGGAACCAGTGGTGTTGCTGGAGGTCCTGCATCCAGTCCGAGAGCCCCGGAACGGTGATCTTGTCGATCGGGTCGATGCGCGGGGACTGCTTGGAGGAGCCGCCCTGGATGCCGTCGAAGGCGAAGTTGGAGAGGTAGCGGGTGACGCCGACGGCGAGGATGTTGATGGCCACACCGGAGACGATGTGGTTCACGCCGAAGGTGACGGTGATGACCGCGTGGAGCAGGCCGCCGAGGCAGCCGCCGAGGACGCCGAAGAGGACACCCATCCACGGGCCCCACTGGAATCCGGCCCAGGCACCGAACCAGGTGCCGAGGATCATCATGCCTTCGAGACCGATGTTGACGACGCCCGCGCGCTCGGCCCACAGGCCGCCGAGTCCGGCGAGACCGATCGGGACGGCGAGTTCCAGCGCGCCGGCGACCTGGCCGACCGAGGTGACGTCGTCGGCGCCGCTGATCAGGCGGACGAGCGAGACGAGGGCGAGGCCGCCCGCGATGATGAGCAGGACGACGGGCAGGGTGAGCCTGCGGCGGCCGCCCTTCTTGGGGGCGTGGCGTGCGGCAGTGGCTTTGCTGGTGCTCACAGGGCCGCCTCCTTCTCGGTCGTGAGGGCGTGGCCGGCTGCGAGCTCCTCGCCGACCTTCTGCTGCTGGCGGCGGACGCCGTAGCGGCGTACCAGCTCGTAGGAGACGACGACCGAGATCACGATCAGGCCCTGCATGATCGTGGCGATCTCCTTCTCGTACCCGAACTGGTCGAGAGAGGCCGACGACTTGTCCAGGAAGGCGATCAGCAGGGCGCTGAAGGCGATGCCGAGCGGGTTGTTGCGGCCCAGCAGCGCGATGGTGATACCGGTGAAGCCGATACCGGTGGGGAAGTCGAGGCTGTAGGTGTGGGTGTCGCCGAGCAGCGTCGGCATGCCCGCGAGGCCCGCCACCGCACCGGAGATCAGCATCGAGGTGAGGATCATCTTCTTGGCGTCCACACCGGAGGCCTGGGCGGCGCTGGAGCTGGCGCCCGTGGCGCGCAGGTCGAAGCCGAACCGGGTGCGGTTGAGGACGAACCAGTAGAGCAGGCCGCAGCCCGCGGCGACGAAGGTGAACCCGTAGATCTCCCCGCCGTCACCCATCGGCAGACCCGGGAACCAGCCTGACTCCGCGATCTCGCCGGTGGTGAGGTTGTTGGAGCCGGCGGGCTGCTCACCGAAGTTCTTCGGCAGGATCAGCCAGGCGACCAGCGCGGTGGCGATCGAGTTGAGCATGATCGTGGAGACGACCTCGCTCACCCCGCGGGTGGTCTTGAGGAAGCCCGCGATACCGGCCCAGAAGGCACCGACGAGCATCGCGACGATCACGATCAGCGCGATGTGCAGCGGACCCGGCAGGCTGACACTGGCGCCGACCAGCGCGGCCATCATGGCGGCGAGGCGGTACTGCCCGTCGACGCCGATGTTGAAGAGGTTCATGCGGAAGCCGACGGCGACCGCGAGGGCGGCGAGGTAGTACGTACCCGCCTGGTTGATGATCAGGACCTGTACGTCGACGTAGCTCGCCGAGTCGAACATGATCCGGTACGGCTCGAACGGGTTACGGCCGGACGCCAGCAGCACCACGGTCGTCAGCGCGAGGGCCACGACCAGGGCGAGCACCGGGCCGGCGAGGCCCAGGATCAGCCGGTCCTTGTCGAATTTCTTCATCGGGCCTCGTCCTCCGGGCTTTCGAGGTGACCGGTGGCGGCACCGGTCATGGCCGAGCCCAGCTCCTCGGGGGTGATGGTGGCCGGGTCGGCGTCGGCGACCAGTCGGCCGCGGTACATGACGCGCAGGGTGTCGGAGAGCCCGATCAGCTCGTCCAGGTCCGCCGAGATCAGCAGGACGGCGAGCCCTTCGCGGCGGGCCTCGCGGATCTGGTCCCAGATCTGCGCCTGCGCGCCGACGTCCACCCCGCGGGTGGGGTGGGCGGCGATCAGGAGCTTGGGGGCGTGGCTCATCTCGCGGCCGACGATCAGCTTCTGCTGGTTGCCACCGGAGAGGGAGGCAGCGGTGACCTCGATACCGGGGGTGCGCACGTCGTACTCGCGCACGATCCGCTCGGTGTCGGTGCGGGCCGCCTTGTTGTCGAGCAGCCAGCCGCGGCTGTTGGGCTTCTCGGTGACGTGGCCGAGGATGCGGTTCTCCCAGAGCGGGGCGTCCAGCAGGACGCCGTGGCGGTGTCGGTCCTCGGGGATGTAGCCGATGCCGGCCTCGCGCCGCTTGCGGGTGGGGACGTGCGAGATGTCGTCGGTGTCGAGGGTGATCACCCCGCCGTCCGGGTCGCGCATCCCGATCAGGGCCTCGATCAGCTCGGTCTGCCCGTTGCCCTCGACGCCGGCGATCCCGAGGACCTCGCCCTTGTGGATGGTGAAGCCGACGCCCGCGAGGACGTCGCGGACGGTGCCGTCGGGGTCGGTGACCGTGAGCGCGAGGTCGTCGACGCGCAGCATGGGCACGTCGGTGACGGTGGACTCGCGGGTCTCCGGCGAGGGCAGCTCGCTGCCGACCATCAGCTCGGCGAGCTGCTTGGTCGTGGTGGTGGCCGGGTCGGCGGTGCCCACCGTCGTACCGCGGCGGATCACCGTGATGTCGTCGGCGACCGAGAGCACCTCGCCCAGCTTGTGCGAGATGAAGATGACGGTCAGGCCCTCGGCCTTCAGCTCGCGCAGGTTCGCGAAGAGGGCGTCGACCTCCTGCGGCACGAGGACCGCGGTCGGCTCGTCCAGGATCAGGATGCGGGCGCCCCGGTAGAGGACCTTGAGGATCTCCACGCGCTGCCGGTCGGCGACCCCGAGATCCTCGACGAGCGCGTCGGGGCGGATGCCGAGACCGTACGCGTCGGAGATCTCTTTGATCTTCCTGCGGGCGCCGGCGCCGATGCCGTACAGCTTCTCGCCGCCGAGGACCACGTTCTCCAGGACGGTCAAGTTGTCGGCGAGCATGAAGTGCTGGTGCACCATGCCGATGCCGCGCTCGATGGCGTCGCCCGGATTGGAGAAGGAGACCTGCTCACCGTCGATGGCGATGGTGCCCTCGTCCGGCTTCTGCATGCCGTAGAGGATCTTCATCAGGGTGGACTTGCCGGCACCGTTCTCGCCGACGAGGGCGTGAACCGTGCCCTTGCCGATCGTGATGTCGATGTCGTGGTTGGCGACGACGCCGGGGAAGCGCTTGGTGATGCCGTGCAGTTCCACGGCGGGGGGGCTGCTGGACGCGTTGATGACGCACTCTCCTTGGCCGGACAGGAGCGGGGGCGGAGGGGCTGAAGGGGGTGAAGTTATCGCGCCGGAGGGCCGTCTACACGCGTAGAGCTGCCAAATCGGGAAACACAGGCGCACGTCACAGCCCGGACGCGGGGTCCGGGGCCGATGGGAGAGCCTGCGATAGGCGGATCTTCTTCGGTACCGCTGTTCTGACTGCTGTTCTGCGGCTGCTGCTGCGGGTGCCGTTTCGGGACGGTTCCGGGTCCGGGCGCCGCCCCGGTCACGGGTGGGGGCCCGGCGGGCCCTGTCCGCCCGCCCGCCGGTACTCGGCGGGCGGGCGGACAGGGCCTGGGAAACCAGCGGAGGACCTGGGAGACCAGGACCGGCCTCGGCCGTCCTTGTTACGGGGCGGTCTTGACGGTGATCTTGCCGTCGATGATCTCCTGCTTCGCCTTGTCGACCGCGGCGATGACGTCCTTCATCTCGGTGAAGGCCGGGTTGGACATCGACAGGCCGACGCCGTCCTTGTCCAGGCCGTAGCGGATCTCACCGGTCTGCGGCTTGCCGTCCTGGACCGACTTGATCAGGTTGAAGACCGAGTCCTCGACGTCCTTCGTCACCGAGGTCAGGATGGACTCCTTGTAGTTGGCGAGGCCCGCCTGGTTGTACTGGTCGGAGTCGACGCCGATGTTCCACTTGCCCGCCTTGGAGGCGGCCTCGATGGCACCGGAGCCGGCCAGACCGGCGGCCGAGTAGATCACGTCGGCCTTCTTGTCGAGCTGGCCCTGGGCGGCGGCCTTGCCGAGGTCGGGCTTGGAGAAGCCGTCGAAGTTCGGCGGCTGGGTCAGGTACTGCGGGAGCACGTTCACCGACGGGTCGGTGTCCTTGACGCCCTGGATGTAGCCGGCCTCGAACTTCTTGATCAGCGGGGTCTCGACGCCACCGATGAAGCCGACCGTCTTCGTCTTGGTGACCTTGGCGGCGGCGACGCCGGCGAGGTAGGAGCCCTGCTCCTCGTTGAAGACGATGTTGGCGATGTTCTTACCCGTCACCGAGGCGTCGTCGATGATCCCGAAGGTGGTCTTCGGGAACTTCGGCGCGACCTTCTTGATGGCGGGCGCGTAGGCGAACCCGACGCCGATCACCGGGTTGTTGCCGGCGCGGGCCAGCTCGGTGAGGCGCTGGACCTTGTCGGCGTCGCTCTCACCGTCGGAGGGCTCGGCCTCGCTGCCGTTGACGTCGAGGTCCTTCTCCGCCTTGGCGAGTCCGGCGTAGGCGGCGTCGTTGAACGACTGGTCGCCGCGGCCACCGATGTCGTACGCGATGGCGGCCTTGTCGCCGTCGGAACCTGCGTCCGACGACGTTTTTCCGCCACACGCGGTGGCGGAGAGCGCGAGGGCCGCTGACGCGACGCCCACGGTGGCAATCCTGGTGATCCGGCGCAAGGGAAGGCTCCTTCAAACCTGACCGAAGCGCCTCTTCCGGCGCTGGTTTCGCGGCGATCGTAACGCGCGTAGATGTCAGATAAGAGCACGTACGGAAGCCGTTATCGGATCGTCGCGAACAGGAGGGGCCGCGTCCGTCCACGGATGGCCCACGAACAGTTCGTTACGGCAGCCCTAGGACCGTCCGGCCAGCAGGGCCGCGGCCGTGAACAGCTCGACCCCCACGGTGATGGCCTCCTCGTCCACGTCGAAGTTGCCGCGGTGCAGGTCCAGACCGCGCGTGTCGCCGGGCGGCCGGACGCCCAGACGGGCCATCGCGCCCGGGACGCGCTCCAGGTACCAGGAGAAGTCCTCGCCGCCGAGGCTCTGCTCGGTGTCCTCGATCGCGTACGAACCGCGGCGCTCGGTCATCGCCGCGTCCAGCAGGCCGATGCTCTCCGCGTCGTTCACCACGGGCGGCACGCCCCGTACGTAATTGATCACGGTCTTCGCCCGGTGCATTCCGGCCACCTCGTCCACGGCGGCGTGCACCATGTCCGGCGCGTCCCGCCAGGCGTCCAGGTCCAGGCAGCGGACCGTGCCGGAGAGCTCCGCGTGCTGCGGGACGACGTTGGGGGCGTGGCCCGTGTGGAGGCGGCCCCAGGTGAGGACGAGGCCGGAACGGGCGTCGACGCGGCGGGAGAGCAGCGCGGGGACGTCCACGGCGACCCGGGCGGCGGCGGTGACCAGGTCAGTGGTGAGGTGCGGGCGGGCGGTGTGGCCGCCGGGGCCGTCGAGGGAGATCTCCAGGCGGTCGCAGGCGGAGGTGATGGGCCCGATGCGCAACCCGATCTTCCCGGCGTCCACCTTCGGGTCGCAGTGGACGGCGATGATCCGCCCGACGCCCTCCAGCGCCCCGGACGCGATCGCGTCGACCGCGCCGCCCGGGAGGACCTCCTCGGCCGGCTGGAAGACCAGGCGCACCGCGTTCGGCAGGAGCCCCTGCCGGTCGAGCGCGGCGAGCACCAGACCGGCGCCGAGCACGGTGGTGGTGTGGACGTCGTGCCCGCAGGCGTGGGCCCGGTCGGGGACGGTGGACCGGTAGGGGGCGTCCACCTTGGTGTCCGGGATGGGCAGCGCGTCGATGTCGGCCCGCAACGCCAGCATGGGCGTCACGCCGTCCCACTCCCCCACGTCGCAGACGAGGCCGGTCCCCACGTCGAGCACCCGCGGCTTCAGCCCGGCCTTCTCCAGCCGGTCCTTGATGGCGGCGGTGGTCCGGAACTCCTGATTGCCCAGCTCGGGGTGCATGTGCAGATCTCTGCGGAAGGCGATCAGCTCGGCCCGCAGCTCGTCACCGAGCCTGCCGGGCAGCCCACCTCCCCCCGGCTGGTCGACCAGGTCTTCGGGGCGGGAGGCGCGGGACTTCAACTGGTTCACCTTGTGAAGGGTAGGCCCCTTCGCCCCTCAACTGGCCACAGATCAACAAAACTTCAGCCGCACAGGCGAACAAAAGGCGGGGTGGAGTGTGTGACGGCTCGTGACAGTGGGTATGGCTGGAGGCTTCTTCGCCGGTGGACACTCCCCTACGCGTGCACCGTCGACGTCAGCCGCTGCACCCCCCGGGCGGTCTCCGTGACCCCGCTCAGGAACCCCTGCGCGCGCGGGGAGGCCGTCGTACGGAGCCATTCCGGGGCGATGTCGCAGACCGCGACGTTCACGCCGGTGCCGGCCAGGGCCAGCGGGAGGGTGTGGACCACCGTCGAGGGGAAGCTCACCACCGTGTGGCCGATGGGGCCGCGGCGGGCGATGAGTTCCAGGGGGAGGTCCGGGCGGACGATCTCCAGGCCGGTGGCGGCCTCCAGGGCGTGAAGTTTCTCGGCGGACTCGCGGCGGTGGGCGAAGTAGCGGGTCGCGCCGTGGGTACGGGCCAGGGCCGCGACCGCCTCCTGGTACGGGACCGGGTCGACGACCCCCGTCTCGACGAGGGAGGTGCCCACCAGGTCCGCGCCCTTGCCGACGCTCGGCGGTCCGAAGCGGGCGCGGGTCCAGGTGAAGGTGTTGGCGGTGACGGTGACCCCGGGCGGGGGCTCGACCGGCATCGCCGTGAAGACCTCCACCGCGTGCCGGGCCGTCGGGGTGAAGCGGCGCCGTGCGGTGGCCGTGACCGGGGCCAGGAGCAGTTCGCGCGGGCCGCCACGGCCCTTGCGGTGCCAGCGGGTCAGCCGCTCGCCCCGGGCCAGCTGGGTGACGAACTCCATGGTCGCCGTGCCGTCGTCGACCACCGTGAGGCGCTCGGCGCGGACCAGGGTGAGCAGGAGCTGCACATAGCGGGAGAACGGGTCGCCGATCACTATGTGGTCCGCCCGCCTGACCAGTCCGGCCAGGGCGCGCAGGGCCTTGAGAGGCGCGCCGGAGTCCCCGCGCGCCTCCTGCCAGCGGACGGTGATGCCCTCGTCGCGGGTCAGCTCCGCCATCCGGCGCAGCTGACCGCGCGACATCGGGTCGACCGGGGGGAGGACGACGACCGTGGTACCGGCCGGCTCGTCTCCCCCTTGGGTGTGAACCCACTCCAGGACGTTCAGGAGCTGGACCGGGCTCTCGACGAAGGCGAGGTTCACCGGTCGGCGCTCAGACCGCGACCGGCTCGGGGGCCGGCGCGTTCTCGGTCTCGGCGACGACGCCCGCGACCCGGCGGAGCTTCTTCATCGGGCCGAGCTCGGACTCGTACACCTTCTTGACACCGTCGCCGAGGGAGGCCTCGATGGTGCGGATGTCGCGGACCAGGCGGGTCAGACCCTGCGGCTCGACGGAGGCGGCCTGGTCGGAGCCCCACATGGCGCGGTCCAGGGTGATGTGGCGCTCGACGAACGCGGCGCCCAGCGCGACCGCGGCCAGCGTGGTCTGGAGGCCCGTCTCGTGGCCGCTGTAGCCGATCGGGACGTTGGGGTACTCCTGCTGGAGCGTGTTGATGACCCGCAGGTTGAGCTCCTCGGCCTTCGCCGGGTACGTGGAGGTGGCGTGGCAGAGCAGGATGTTGTCGCTGCCGAGCACCTCGACCGCGTGGCGGATCTGCTTCGGGGTGGACATGCCGGTGGAGAGGATCACCGTGCGGCCGGTGGCGCGCAGGGCGCGGAGCAGCTCGTCGTCGGTGAGCGACGCGGAGGCCACCTTGTGGGCGGGGACGTCGAACTTCTCCAGGAAGGCGACGGCCTCGGTGTCCCACGGGGAGGCGAACCAGTCGATGCCGCGCTCGGCGCAGTGCTCGGAGATGGCGCGGTACTCCTCCTCGCCGAACTCGACGCGGTGGCGGTAGTCGATGTACGTCATCCGGCCCCAGGGGGTGTCGCGCTCGATGTCCCACTGGTCGCGCGGAGTGCAGATCTCCGGGGTGCGCTTCTGGAACTTGACCGCGTCGCAGCCGGCTTCGGCGGCCGCGTCGATCAGGGCGAGGGCGTTGCCGAGGTCGCCGTTGTGGTTGATGCCGATCTCGCCGGTGATGTAGACGGGGTTGCCGGGTCCGGCGGTACGGGTGCCGAACGTGCGCAGGCGGGAGGTGCTCATGGTGGTGCTTCCTTACTTGGTGGGGACAGCAGGGGTGGGAGTGGTCGTGAGGGTGGGGCCCAGCAGCCAGGCCGCGATCTCGCGGATGGCGCCGTAACCGCCGGGGGTGGTCGTGACGGCGCGCGCCGCGGCGCGTACCGAGTCGTGGGCGCTGCCGACCGCCACGGGCCAGCCCGCGAGGGAGAAGCAGGGCAGGTCGTTGACGTCGTTGCCGACGTAGAGGACCCGGTCGGGCGCGATGTTCTGCTCGTCGCACCACTGCTTGAGCGCCTCGTCCTTGCGGTCGATGCCGTGCAGGACGGGCACCTGGAGCTTGCGGGCGCGGGCGGCGACGACCGGGTTCTGTTCGGTGGAGAGGATCAGGAGGGGCACGCCGGCCTTGCGCAGGGCGGCGATGCCGAGTCCGTCGCCCCGGTGCACGGCGACGGTCTCGCGGCCGTCGGAGTCGACCATGACCCGGTCGTCGGTCTGGGTGCCGTCGAAGTCCAGGACGACCGCGTCCACGTCCGCGAGGGAGGGCAGCGGCGAGGGGTCGAGGAGCGGGGCGAGGGCGCGGGCGCGGGCCAGGTCGTGCGGGTCGTCGATCTCCAGCACCCGGGCCGGGTCGGTGGGCACGAGGGCGGTGTGGCCGAAGAAGCGGTGCCGGTGGGTACGGAAGCCCGCCGCGTCCATCGCGTACGCGGCGCCGGTCTCCAGGTGGTCCTGGGGGCGGTCCTGGCGGCGGGGGCGTACGGACTTGTCGTGGTTGACGCCGTACGTGCCCTCCTCGACCGCGGCCCCGTCGCGCCAGAGGAATCCGTGGAACGGGGCGACGGTGACGGCCGTGTCGGCGCCCTGGTGGGCCACCGCCCTGGCCACCCCGTCGATGTCCTCCCGGGAGACGAACGGGCTGGTGCACTGGACGAGGAGGACCACGTCGACGGTGCGGGCGCGCTCGGCCTCGTAGACGTCCAGGGCGTGCAGGACGGCCGCCTCGCTGGTGGCGGTGTCGCCCGCGATGGCGGCGGGGCGCTCCACGCAGTGCAGCCGGCCGGCGGCGCCGAGGCCGGCCGCCGCGGTGCGGGCGGCCTGGGCGATGGCCGCGTCGTCGGTGGTGACGACGACGTCGGTGACCTCGGGGGCGCCGAGCGCGGCGCGGACCGCGCGGGCCACCAGCGGGATGCCGCCGACCTCGGCGAGGTTCTTGGCGGGGACGCCCTTGGATCCGCCGCGGGCGGGGATCACGGCGAGCACGGTCGGTGTCATCGAGGCTCCTGAGGTGGTGGTCACAGCTCCCCCATCCGGCGGATCACCGGGGCGACGCGCTGGACGCCGTGCCGGTAGGCACCGCGCGCCGCGTTGCGGACGGTCTCCCGCACCGCGCCCCGGACCCGGCCGGTCTCCTGCGGCGCGGCGGCGCCGGGCAGGGGTGTGCCGTCGGGGGCCAGGTGGTGGCGGGCGAGGATGGAAGGGAGGTAGCCGGGTGCGGTGGCGGGCGTGTAGTAGGGGGCGGGCGGCGGGAGTCGCTCCTCGCCGAGCAGGGAGGTGACCTTGGCGCGGGCGGTGTCGTAGGCGGTGCCGTACGAGCCGTCGGCGGCGACGCCCTGGCCGGGCAGCCACTCTCCGTCGGGGCGCGGCCGGTACCCGCCGTCGAGCCGGTCCCAGGAGGTGAGGAGCCCGGAGCCGACGAAGTGGTGGTTGCCGAGCGGCTCCCGTACGCCGAGGTCGGTGAGGATCGCGGTCGGGATGCGGCGGTGCAGGGACTCCAGCGCGGCGGTCGAGGAGACGGTGACCAGGAGGTCGGTACGGTCCAGGATCTCGCCCATGTGCCCGTACACCAGGTGGAAGTTGGGCGGCAGGCCGCCGGGCACCTTCTGCGCGAGCTTCTGGTAGGGCAGCTCCTCGATGTGCGTGGTGTGCTCGCCGGGCCTGGAGCGCAGCTTGAGCAGCACCTCGCGGCGGGGGTGCAGCCGGGCGTGCTCGACGAGCCGGCGGAGCAGGTACGCACGGTCGGCGCGGGAGGCCGGTACGGAGGGCTGGGCGGCGAACACCACGGTGTCGCGGCCCTCTTCGGGGCGGTAGGGGGCTCCGCCGAGGAAGGGGAGCGCGGCCTCCGTGACGGCGGAGGCGTCGGCGCCCACTCCCTCGTACACCGCGCGGAAACGCTCCGCGTCGTGGGCCGAGTTGGCGAGGACGACGTCCGCGCCGTGGCGGAGCAGGAGGCCGTCGGCGAGCTTCTCGTAGACGACGCCGACGTATCCGGTGACGATGACGGGCCGGCGCGTGAGATGCAGTGCGGCCAGCCCGTGCAGCATGGCCTGGACGCCGCCGCCGACGAGGGCGAGGACGACGACGTCGTAACCCTCGTCGCGCACGGCGTGCAGGAACTCGATCGCGGTGACCTCGCGGACCCGCCCGGCGTCGATCCCGACCTCGCCGACCTCCGCGAGCTGGCGGGGTGTCGGGGTGGCCCGGCCGCGCAGCAGCAGCCCGCTCACCTCGACGGGGCGCGCGCCCCGCTCGTCCCCGTCGGCCGCGGCGGTCAGGCGGCGCGCGGTGAGCGCGCCCCATTTCCACCGGGTGTCGGAGTCGGCGAGGACGGCGACCCGCAGCTCCGGGCGGGGCTCGGCGGGGGTTCGGGCCGGATCGGCCGTGTTGCTGGTACGTGGGGGCACGTCCTAGAAGTTAGGAAGGCATTTCGATGCGCGGCCCAACGTGACGGCAACAAATGGTTAACAACGTGCCGCCTCTTGGGGATTCGGCCTCCGGCGGCATCAAATGGCGTCGCGCGGCGGGTAATTCACCTCTGCGCCATTCTTGATTCACCATAAGGGCGTCCATCCGCTCCGCACGAAAGGTCCGGGCTCCGACCCTGCCCGTGGGATACGCAGGGGATACGCAGGGGATACACACCGATTCGCCTGATCGGCCACGCGCCGGACAACGGACCAAGGCGGGGCGGCCGTCACATCGGTTCACCATCTCGGCGGTCACCGTTCACCCGGCGTTCTTTCCGGGGACAAGGCCCGTGTCGCGGCCCGCCCTAACGTCATGCACGTGGTTGAACTCTCCGCCGCCGTGCCGTTCTGCACCGTGCAGGCATATGCGCCAGAAACCCTCAGGAATCTTCGGGCCGATATCCGCGAGGACTTCGATGTCCGGCCGCTCCGAGGGTCCGCCGCCGCGAAGGAGGCGACGACGGCATGAGCACCGCCCGCCGCACCACGCAGCTCTTCACCGCCTCCACCCTCCACGGCGCGGCCACGCTCGCCGCCGCCCTGGACACCGGCTGTTTCGGCCCGGCCGACCGCCGGGTGCTGGTGATCTGCAACAACGCGGCCGTCCCGGAGACCGCCCCGGCCCTCGACGTGATGCCGGGCTTCGAGCGGTTGCGCGGCCGGTTCGATGACGTCATCTCCTGGAACGAGACCATCGCCCCCTTCCACCCGAGCGGCTGGTCCCCGCGCCCGGACGACGTACCCCTGTGGGAGCGGCACCTGCGGCTGGCCTGGGAGCTGGGCGACGACGAGGTCGAGCTCGCGGTCGAGTCGGTCCAGGCCGGCCCGGCGATGGCCATCACGGGCATTTTCACCGGCGCCCCGATCGATGTGTACGCCGACGGGCTGATGAGCTACGGACCCACCCGCGGCAAGCTCGATCCGCTGACCGGCACGCGGATCCGGCGGCTGCTGCACCTGGATCTGGTGCCCGGGCTCAAGCCGCTGCTGCTGACCGAGTTCGGGGTGGAGCCGCTGATCGTGGAGACCGAGGGCTTCCTGGAAGTGCTCGGCGAACTGGCCGCGGTCCCAGCCGCGTTGCCGTCCGTCGAGGCCCCGGCCCTGCTGCTCGGCCAGCACCTCTCCACGCCGGGGCTGATCACCGCGGCTCAGGAGGAGGAGCTGCACCTGCGGATGATGCGGGGTGCGGTCGCCCTCGGCCACACCCGGCTGGTGTTCGCGCCGCACCCGACGGCTCCGGCGCAGTGGTCGCGGTCGATGGAGGCGGAGGCGGAGCGGCTCGGCGCGGAGCTGACCGTGCTGGACACCGGGACGCTGCGGGCTCCGGTGCTGACCGAGGTCGTCTACGAGCGGATGCGGCCGGCCCTGGTGGTGGGCTGCTTTGCGACGGCGCTGCTCACCGCGTCGGTGTTCTACGAGCTGCCGGTCGCCCGGGTCGGCACCGAGCTGCTGCTGGACCGGCTCACCCCGTACGAGAACAGCAACCGGATACCGGTCACCCTGGCCGACGCGCTGCTGCCGGAGCTGGGCGACCGGGCCGCGGTGGAGGAGCGGCGGCCCTCGGACGGCGCCGAGCGGGAGGTCGGCGCGCTGGTGGAGGCGGTCGGGTTCGCGATGCAGCCGAGGCTCCACCCGGGGCTGCGGCCGGCGGCGGAACAGTATCTGTCCACCCGCCTCACGCCGGTGACCTGGCGGTACTTCAAGCGGCGCCGGCTGACCTCGCTGGGGCTGCCGGGCGGGGTGCCGGCACGGCTCTCGTTCCTGCCGCGCAGTGCGGCGGTGCGCAGGGCGGTGCGGCGGGCGCGCTCGCTGCGGCGGGCGGCCGGGCGGTAGCCGAGGCCTGGACAGAAGCTGGAACGGTGGTGGGGCGAATGCCGCCCCACCACCGTTCTGCCGTACGTACTACCGCCCCAGGATCACCCGGAGGTCGGCCGCGTTGGCCTCGGTGACCTTCCACAGCTCCTGCTGACGGCCGTGCACATCGGCGACGGACGCCGCGTGGTCGGCCAGCAGCGCGGTCGCCCGTTCCGTGAGGCGGGCGCCGAGGTGGCGGTCGTGGACGGAGATGCCCCACTCGGGCCGGTCGATGTCGGCCAGGAAGTAAGCCATCTTGGGGTGCGAGATCAGGCTGATGATCGGCGTACCGCAGCCGAACGGGATCATGCCCGCGTGCCCCCGCATGCCGATGACCAGCTTCGTCCGGGCGTAGACGTCACGTATCGCGTCGTTGTCGAAGTCGTACATCGAGATGACCGGCAGCGAGATGCCGTGCTCGCGCCGCAGGTCGAACGCGATCCGCTCGTCCTCCAGCGAGTGCGCCACACACTTCACCTCGGCCTGCTCGCCGAGCGCGGTGACCGCGGTGGCCATCTCGCCGAGGAAGTGCCCGTAGTCGTGGCCGAAGCGCAGGCCCGCACGGTCGTAGGCGGCGTTGACCAGGATGGTGTTCTCGCGCTCGGCCGGGTCGCGCCAGCCGTCGACCAGCTGCCGGGTGACCGTGGTCGGGCAGGGCTGGTAGCGGACCTTGCCGTGGAGCTCGGGCGGCAGCAGCTCCCGGACCTTCTCGATCGAGCCGTGGTTGCGCAGCCCGAAGAAGGCGGAGGTCTCCACCAGCGTGCGCAGGCTGGACAGGAACCGCTTGCGGCCGTGTCCGTACGCCTGGCCGTCGAAGGCGTTGAAGCCGACCGCGTACACCAGGACGGGCACGTCGATCCGCCCCAGCAGCTCGTCGGAGACGTTCCACTGCCAGCCGCTGTTGCCGTTCGGCGCGGTGTCGGGGATGAAGAGCCCGCCGCCGCCGATGACCAGACCCCGCCGGGCGTTGACCCGCTCCAGGGCCGCCTCGTCGAAGAGCCGGTGGGCGTGGACCGAGTGCCAGCGGTCGGGTCCGGTGTCCTGGCCGAAGGCCAGTCGTACGCTTTCGGGCAGCAGCTTGTCGCCCGCGTTGCCCTGGTGCTCCATGTAGAAGGCGACATGGGCGAGCTGCCCGGAGGCGGGGCCCTCGGCGGGCGGGGTGGGGCCGGTGGTGCGCTGGTGCATCAGCCGGTTCGTCCGGTGCGTGGGGTCGACGCCGAGCCCCTGGAGCGCGAGGCCGCCTGCGCCCTCGTCGTCGCCGTGGATCCAGGCGATCTGGGCGAGCCGCCCGTAGGCGGTCGCGGCCCGGTTGGGGAGGGAGGCGGCCAGTCGCAGCTCGGTGCGGGCCTCCTCGTACCGGGACACGCTCATCAGGGCGTGCCCGAGCACCTCGTGGGGCCAGGACTCGTCGACCGGGATGCGCAGCGGGGCGAGCAGGTCGACGGCTTCCTGGTACTCGCCGGCCTGGATGTGGGCGGCGGCCACCTTGCGGGCGCTCTCCACGTCGGCGGTGCGCCGGACGTGCGGGGTGCCGTAGTGGACCAGCAGGTCGTGGTGTTTGGCGCCGCCCGCCGCGAGGTAGGCGGCGTGGAACTGGGTGTCGGACAGGTTGCAGGCGTGCCAGCGGGCCTCGGCCTCGCCGTACCCCGCCTCGCCGCCCTGCCAGGGCTTGTGCCGCCCGGTGAAGTGCAGGATCGCCGTGCCCTCGGGGACCGGGAGATCGCCGGAGAGGCGCCGCTTGACGAAGTTGAAGCGGGCGTCCAGCTGGACGAAGTCACCGTCCAGCACGGCGTTCAGGATGCCCTGGTCGTGCTTGTCCAGCTCGTACGAGCCGGCCCGGCCGACCCGGTCCAGCTCGGCGCAGAAGGTATCGGTCAGGTACTCGCGCTGGATGACCAGCAGCCCGCTGTTCAGCTTGTGCTGACCGTAGAAGAACTGCGGGACGGCGGCCAGGCCCTCGCGCAGCCGCAGCAGCTCACCCAGGTCGTCCAGGACGACCATGTCGGTGTCCAGGGTGATCACGGTGTCGTAGTCGCGGACCCGGAACACGTCGAGGATGAAGTAGGCCTTGCGCACCAGGTAGTTGTCCTGGTCGCCCTTGGCGTAGGAGTCGTAGTGGCCGGCGTCCACCCGGCGGAAGTCGGTGCGCGGGTGCAGGGCGCGGATCCTGGCGACGGAGTCGGGGCGCAGACCGTCGTGCAGGACGAGGAAGTCCTCGCAGACGTTCGGGTTGGACAGGGCGAGGCTGCGCAGCAGGGTGAGGAAGCCGGGCAGGTAGTTCTCGTCCACGAAACTGGCGAAGGCGATGCGGCGCTTCCCGGTCAGCGCGTTCGCGGGAGCCGCGGTGGAGGTGGTGGGCATCGTCATCGCAGTCGGATCCTCGTGTCGGTGACGCTCCGGGCCCGTTCCATGACCCACGCCTTCTCGCTGGTGTACTCGTGCACGGACGTGATGGGCAGCCGCATCGCCGCGGGGAGCCGGTAGGCGCCGCTCTCGTAGAAGTCGAAGCCGATCAGGTCGAGGCGCGGGCTCACGTCCAGGAAGTCCAGCAGCCAGAGCATGTTGAAACCGCTGGTGGGGATCGAGGGCCACACGTCCCGGCTCAGGCGCCCTATGTCGCGCACCGGCCAGCGAAGGGATTCGTCCCCCAGGCAGGTCTGCGCGCCCGGGACCAGCCGGTTGCGCAGCGAGTGCTTCCAGTCGCCGGAGATGCCGCCGAAGATCAGCCGGGTGTCCACGTGCTGGTCCCAGTTGAACCCGTGCTTGTGGATGCTGACGTGGATGTCGGTGCGCCGGCCGGTGGCCGCCGGGTCGATCCGGTACGAGTTGAAGCGGACGACCAGGTCGTAGTCGTCGATCTCCTCGCCCAGCGAACTGTTGCCCACCCGCTGGGAGTTGGCTATCAGGCAGACGGACTTCCCGGCGATCCGGTTGCGGAACTCGCCCAGGGTGAGCCACTGCACGCCGCCGAAGGTGGGGTCGCCGACCGGTCCGCGCATCCGGGCCCTGCGCTGTTCCGCGTAGAGCGTGGTGAGGGCGGTGAGCTCGGCGAGCACGGCCGGGTCGCCGGGTCCTGCCATCGCCCGGCCGGCTGTGGGCGCGCTCCCGCCGCCCGCGACACCGGCCTCCTCGCGGAGGAGGCCGAGATAGTGCGTGATCGTCTGCTGGATCTCGCGCACCGGGGCGTCGGCCGCGATCTGGCCGAGCAGCGTGCCGATCAGCAGCGGCCGGGCCTCGTCCCAAGCGCCCCGGGCGTGCAGCTCCAGGCCCTGCACCCAGGAGTCGGTGACGGACCGGTCGGCGAACTCCCGGGCCTCGGGACAGCCGGTGGCCAGCCGCCGCACGAGCTCCGCCTGGAGCCGGGCACCCTCGCGGAGGCCGGCCACCTTGGAGGCCACGCCGAAACCGTCCTCCTCGGTGAGTTCGAGGTGACGCTCGAACGCGGCGACCGCCGCGCTCTCGGCGCCCATGGCCTCCAGCACGCGGGCGCGCAGCCGCCAGCCGGCCCGGGAGCGCTTGCGCTGGGTGAGCACGGTGTCGGCGACCATCAGGGCGAGCTTCATCTCGTCCTCGTAACCGCAGTCCAGGGCCTGGTTGCCGACGGCGAGCAGCGGGTCCATGAGCGCGTCGCCGAGCAGCAGCGCGGAGCCGGACGACGTCTTGGCCGGGCGTCGCAGCAGCGGCAGGGGGCTGGTGCCGGAGGTCGCCGGGACGGTCGCGGCATGGGTGGCGAGGAGGGTGCGGAGCGCCTCGGCCAGGGCGATGCGCCGCCGGTCCAGGCTCGCGACGAGCTTGGTGCTGTGCGCGGCACAGGCACTCAGGCAGGTCTCCAGGTCCATGGCGTTCACCCGGTCGGCGGCCACCGTCTCTCCGGAGGTTGTCGGGGCCTCCGCATCACGTTGCCGTGGCCAGCGGGTGCGGGCTTTCGTCATGGCGCTCCAAGCGTCTGATGCCCGTGGGGGGAGGGGGCTTCGGTCTCGCGCGGGGTACGGGAGTCACCCCCGGGTGACCAGGGATGAAAGGTTCCGCGCATGTCTGTCGGTTCCGCGTCACCGTAGGAAACCTGGACGACCGAAGGATGAACTCCCCCTGTCGGAGCGGAAAACGAAGCACTGCCCCGGCGTTTCGCGCCCCTCGGCGGCTCACCCGGTTCGCCGGAAGCGCTTCTTCGGGACAGCCGTGACCGGCACCCTTCCGGGGCGTCGACGTCCCCGCCGGACCCTGGGCGCTTCACCGCCTGGACGGCCGCCGTTCACCCGCATTCCGCACCGAGGACAAGCTCCGTGCCGGGCCCCGCCCTAGCGTCGGGCGGGTGGTCAAGCTCTCCGTCATCGTGCCCTTCTTCAATGTGCGGGCCTATGCGCCGGACACCCTCAAGAGCCTGCGGACCAATCTCCGCGAGGACTTCGAGTTCATCCTCGTCGACGACCGCTCGACCGACGGGACCGGCGAACTGCTCCTGCGCGCCCAGGACGAGATCCCCGGCGCCACCGTGCACCGGCACGAGGTCAACGGCGGCATCGCGGCCGCGCGCAACACCGGCCTGAACGCCGCGCGCGGCGAGTACATCGCCTTCCTGGACGGTGACGACTGGCTCGCCCCGGGCCACTTCGCCGAGCTGCTCGCCCGTACCGAGGCGCTGGGCTGCGACTTCGTGCGCACGGCCCACGTCCGGGTGGACGGCAGGTCCCGTACGGTGCGGAGGGTGCCGCACGGCCCCTGCGGAGCGGTCGGCGATCCACGGGCCGCGATCCTGCCCGCCAACCGCACCACCTCGGTGGACTACGCCTACGCCTGGGCCGGGCTCTACCACCGCCGCCTCCTGGACCGGGGCGTCCTGCACTTCACCGCGGGGCTGCACACCGCGGAGGACCGGCCGTGGATCTGGCGGCTGCACCGCGAGGCCGAGTCCTTCGCCGTACTGGACACCCTGAGCTACTTCTACCGGCGCGGCGTCCCCACCTCTCTCACCCGGATCGGCGACCGCCGCCGGCTCGACTTCCTCCGCGCCTACGACCAGGTCGTGGGGGAAACAGCGGCGGACCGGGACGCGGAGGCCCTGCTGCCCAAGGCCGTACGCACCTACTGCGCGGTCATCGCCCACCACCTGGGCGCCCTGGACACGCTGGAGCCCTCCCTGGCCCGCGAGCTGAAGGCGTCCAGCGCGGCGGCCATGGCCCGGCTGCCGCAGCCCGTCCTGGACGAGGCCCTCGACGCCATGGACGTCCAGCGGGCGGCCCGGCTGCGCCGGGTGGCGCGGTGGGCGCGGGTGCCGAAGGTGCTCGGCGCACCCCTCACCTGACCTCAGCCGAGCAGGCGCGCCAGCCCCATCCGCCGCCACAACAGGGTGGCGGCGAACGACAGCGCGGTGATCCCGCCCGACACCGCCACGAAGAGCGCGACGGCGGCCGGCCAGCCGACGTCGGCCCGGACGAACGCGTCGACCAGCACGTCCTGGAAGACTATGTGGACCATGTAGACACCGAACGTCGCGTTGACCAGCCGGGTCACGGTGAGCCGGAACCGTTCGGGGACGCGCACCCGGTGCAGCGCGATCACGAAGGCGCCGGTGAACACCGCGATCACCACGCTCGCGTTCGGTATGACGTAGTGGACCCTGTGCTGGTAGACGGCAACCGCGACCAGGCTCGCCCCGGCGAGCAGCAGCCAGGGCAGCCTGCGCCGGCCGAACGCGGCGGCGGGCGCCGCCAGCAGCATGGCGCCGAGCACCGCGTATATCACCTGGTAGGCGCCGAAGCTCCAGCCGAAGCGCGGGATGTCCCAGTCGGTGAGCCGGGCGAGATCGCCGGCCAGCGTGGGGGCGGAGGCGATCACCACGAGCGCCGCCGCGAGCCCCCAGGGACGCTTGCCGGCCTTCACCATGGGGACCAGGGCGAGCAGCATGATCACAGGAACGTAGGCGTACAGGTACCAGAGGTGGTAGGCGGGCCGGACGGAACCGAACAGGGAGTCCAGGGCCAGGTCCCCGATCGGCCCGTCGTTTGTGCCCCGCCACCGGCCCCACACCAGGTAGAGGGCCGTCCACACGGCGAGGGGCACCAGGATCCGGACCATCCGCTGCCGCAGCCGGGCGGCGTCCTTGGGCGGAGCGCCGACCAGGACGGCCCAGCCCGCTATGGCGAAGAACGTCGGTACGGCGAACCGCCCGAGGCAGTCCGCGATCAGACCGGTCCAGTAGACGCTCGCCCCGCCGGAGGCCTTGCGTCCGGCGGCGTCCATGAACGCGGCTCCCGAGTGGGAGACGATCACGCCGACCGAGCAGACCAGCCGGATGAGATCGATGTCGTAGCGGTGTTCGCGCGGCGCGCCGCCCCGAGCGGCCGGGAACGGCGGCCCCGGAGCGGCGGGCACGGGGTGCGGGGTGGCTGTGGTCGGCATGATCCTCGAAGTCTCGGTACGGACCGGGTCCCGGCGAACTCGGTCGGCCGGCCACTGGGGGAGTCGGCCGGTGGGGCGGTCGGTCGGCAGACAGGGGCACTCAGCCGTCGGACCAGCGGACTGATCCACGTCGCCGACCGCGTGGAGGTGCTCGCGGAGTCGACCGCTTGGAGGTGCTCGCGGACCGGCTCAGAAACCCAGGCTGCTGCGGGTGCGGCGGACGGCCCGACGCAGCCGGACCGCGGAACCCCGGGGGCCGCCGCCGGGGAGGGTGAGCGTCTGGAGGCGGCGGCGCCTGAAGTAGTGCTGGGTGGTGGCGTCGAGCCGTTCCCGCAGCCACGCCTCGGCCTCGGACCGCAGGGCGGGATGGAGGCGGGACTGCATGCAGTATCCGACCGTGCGGATCAGCGGACCCAGCGTGGCGGGCGCGACCCGGTCCCATGCGGCGGCAGTGCTGTCGCCCTGCCGGACGGGGCTGTTCCCGCCGTTCCGCTCCGGGCGGTTCGCGTCGAGCGGGCCCGGTCCGTTCCCGTCGTACGGCTCCAGGCTGGGCACGAGGTGGTCGACGATCGTCAGCGGGATGCGGTTGCTGTTCTCGTACGGGGTGACGCGGTCCAGGACGAGCCGGGTGCCGACCCGCGCGATGGGGATGCCGTAGTACGCGGCTGCGGTGAACATCGCGGTGGAGAAGCAGCCGACGACCAGGCGGGGTGCGCAACGCTCGTAGAGGGTCTCGGCGAGCAGCGGGGTGTCCAGCACGGTCAGCCGGACCCCCGCTTCCTCGGCCGCCTGCTCCAGCGCCTGTGAGTAGCGGGCCGGTGCGGTCGGGTGCGGCTTGAAGAGCACCGAGGTGTGCCCGGAGCGGACCGCGCCCCGCAGCATCCGGATGTGCAGATCCTCCTCCTCCTCGACCGTGAGGATGTTCAGGGTGGCGAGGTACTGGCCCAGCAGCATCGCCGTCGGGGCTTCGGCCTCCACAGCGGCGAGCCGGGGGTCTCCCCCGGCCGCGTCGGAGATCTCGGTGAGGACTCGGCGGAAGGCGTCGTCCGGGACCAGCTCCGCCTCCACGCCGAACTCCGTGAGCAGCATCGGCTTCAGACCGGTGACCAGGTCGAGATGGAGAACCCGGCGGATACGGCAGCCGACCGAGCCGGGCAGCTTGTTCCGGGTGGGGCCGTAGCTCATGAGCCCGTCCGCGTACACGTGCAGGGCGCTCTCGGAGAAGATCGCCGCGAGGGCCAGGGCCGGGTTGACCTGGATGGACTCCAGGGCCAGCTCGACCCGGTCCTCCGGGCCGATGCCCCAGGCCAGGCGGAAGGCGCGCTGCCACAGCACGGTCTCCTCGGCCCGGGGGCCCCAGCCGCTGGGGTGGTGCGGGCTGATCGCCTCGTTCCATTCGACGACGGAGTCGAAGCGGGCCGCCACCGCGTCGTAGCCCGGCATCTCCTCCAGCCGCAGCGCCGTCTCGGGCACGGCCGAGTTGTTGGAGACCAGCAGGATGCGGCGGCGGCCCCGGGCCGCGCCGAACTGACCCGCGTCGATCGCGGCGGCGAGGGTCGCCGCACCGTACAAGGTGGAGACCTGGAAGATCTGGGTGAGCACGGGCGTGGGCATGGGTCAGGCGGCCTTCTGCTTGTTACGCAGGCGGCTGAGGAGCGCCCCGCGCTTGTCGTCGATCATCGTCAGGGTGCGGTCGAGGACCTCTTGCGGCATCCGGTGCAGCGCCGCCGTGGCCTCGCAGCGCAGCCGCCGGGCGGTGGCGGGTTCGTACTCGTCCGCCTTCTCGTGGTGGAAGGCGATCATCGCGCAGTAGGTGCGGACGGCCTTGGGCAGCAGGCGCTCGGCGTCCCGGTCCTCCCGCAGCAGTTCGAGCAGCGCGTCGTAGGCGGGGAAGAAGTCGAGTTGCCGGCCGTCCTTGATCTGGGTGAGGGAGGTGGCGACCCCCCGCCGGTAGAAGACGCCGTACAGCCCGAGCGCCGCGTAGGTACGGGCGCGCAGATGGAGCTGCCAGATCCACAGCCGGTCCTCGGCGGTGCGCAGTTCGGTGGCGAAGCGCTGAGCGCCGTCTTCGAAGAGCCGCCGGTGGTAGATCCCCGCCCAGACGAAGGGGTAGTCGACCATCGTCTCCCTCTCGGGCGCTCCGATCCCCTCACGGGGGTCGAGGACGGTGTCACGGAGCGGAGCGGGGGCCCGCCGTACGACCCGGCTGGTCCCGGTGGACTGGACGTGGTCCGTGCGCGCGAAGTCGCAGTCGAGCTCCTGGGCGGCCCGCAGCAGCCGGCCGAGATGGCCGGGGGCGTACCAGTCGTCCCCGTCGAGGAAGGTGATGAAGTCGCCCCGGGCGGCGTCGATGCCGCTGTTGCGGGCGGCGGCGATGCCCTCGTTCGTAGGGTGTGTGATCACCCGGGACCCGGGCAGCCGCTCGGCCCAGTGGTCGACCACGGCCGTCGTCCCGTCGGTGGAGGCGTCGTCGACCAGCAGGAACTCCATGTCCTGGTCCGCGTTGCGGGCCAGACTGCTCAACGTGGTCCCGGCATAGGCCCCGACGTTGTGGAACGGAACGACAACGGACAGTTTCGGCACGCGGGCCCTCACCTTCGATCATGGTCCCGGAACAACGTAATGAGGGACCCGGATGGTTGGGTGAAGCCCGGCGCGACGGCAGGTGAACTCTGCGCGTCCGCCACGTGGCTGGACCGGCGACGGCCCCGGACCCCTGACTGTGGCCGTGTCATGCGACCGGGGCCGGTGATCAGAGGAGCCCTCCCGCGACCCGGAGGACTTCCACCGATCAGAAGACTTCCACCCCGTACCAGGCCAGCGCCTCGTTGACCGGCTGGTGGCAGCTGTGACATGGAGGAATGACTTCCGGACAGGATGACGAGCGCAGTGTCGTGGGCTGATCACCCAGGGCGACGGGGGCCGGCTGCGGAAGGCCTACACGCTGCTGAGCGAGAGCTTCGCCGCGAACCCCAGGAAGAGCACGCCCGCCGCCGAGGTCGCCCCCGCCGAGAGCCTCTTGCGGCGGCGGAAGGCGGCGGCCAGGCGGGTGCCGCCGAAGATCAGTGTCGAGAGGTAGAGGAAGCTGGCGAGCTGGAGCAGCGTGCCCAGCACCAGGAACGACAGGGCCGGGTAGGCGTAGCCGGGGTCGACGAACTGCACGAAGAACGAAATCAGGAACAGGATCGCCTTCGGGTTGATCAGACTGACCACCAGCGCCCGCCGGTAGGGGTTCTCCGCCCCCGCCGCGGGCGCATCGGCCGCCTCCGCCAGTTCGGCGGTGCGCCGGTGCCGTTCGCGCCACAGGGACGCCGCAGCCCGCAGCATGCCGACCGCCAGCCAGGTCAGATAGCCGGCGCCCGCGTACTTGACCACGGCGAACAGCAGGGGCGTCGTCTGGAGCAGCGAGGCCGCGCCGAGTGCGGCCAGCGTCATCAGGACGGCGTCCCCGGTCCACACTCCGGCGGCGGCCTTGTAGCCGGTGCGTACACCGCGCCGGGCGGCGACGGAGAGTACCTACAGCGAGTTCGGGCCCGGCAGGAGAACGATCAGCAGCAGGCCCGCGAGGTAGGTCGGAAGGTCGGTGACACCCAGCATGGACGGAGTCTCGCACAGTCGTACGACACGTCGTCCAGCCGTCTCGCCGTGACCTTTCGGCCGTCCTGTCGTGACCTGGGGGCACTAGCGTCGTGCGCAGGATTCGACCACCGGGCAGGACGGGCATCCCGTCAGGGGAAGCACCGGTGGCGCACCGGATCGATCGGACGGTGGGCCGGACACGGCCCGGGGGGACGGCGGGGATGGCGGACGGCGACGTGGGCTCGGCGAGCGGCGCGTACGGGAGCGGAGGGGGCGGCAGACGCTCCGGGCGGGCGGCCACCGTAACCGCCGCCGGGGTGCTCGCGATGGCCGCCCTGGCGGTGGGGTGCGGGCCGCAGGACCCGGAGGCCGACGCGCTGCGGCAGCCACCGGCCCGAGCCGCCACCCCGCCTCCCGCGCCCTCGCCCTCCCGCACCGACGACGGCAAGGGCGCGCCCGAGAGCGAAGGCGCCGAGCCGGGCAGCAGCACCCCGCCCGCAAGCCCGTCGACTCCGCCCCCGCCCACGGAGCCGGTCACCACGCCACCACCCGCCCCCAGGCCGAGCACCGCCTCGCCATCGCCCCGGGTCCTCCTGCGGACCGGCTCCGAGGGCGCCCAGGTGCGGGAGCTGCAGGCCCGGTTGCGGCAGATCGGGCACTTCGGACGCACCCCCACCGGCTACTACGGCACGGTCACCGCCGAGGCCGTCCGGTCCTTCCAGGTCAAGCGGGGCACGGAGGGGACCGGCTCCACCGACGCGGTCACCTGGCAGAAGCTGCTGGCCATGACCCGTACGCCGACGGCCGATGAGCTGGACCCGCCGACCGAGCGGCCGGTGGCGAAGCCGGACGAGCGGTGCCTGACCGGCCGGGTGCTCTGTATCAGCAAGAAGAGCCGGACCCTGGCATGGATGATCGACGGCCGGGTCGTCTCCGCGATGGACGTGCGCTTCGGCTCGGAGTACACGCCCACCCGCGAGGGCGAGTTCCCGGTGTACTGGAAGTCCCGGGACCATGTGTCGACGCTCTACGACACGCCGATGCCGTACGCCCTGTTCTTCAGCGGCGGCCAGGCCGTGCACTACTCCGCCGACTTCGCGGCCAACGGCTACGGCGGCGCGTCGCACGGCTGTGTGAACGTCCGGGACAAGGCGAAGGTCGCGGCCCTCTTCGACCAGGTGAAGAACGGCGACAAGGTCGTCATCTACTGGTGAGGCCTGCTGCGGGACCTTCGGGCGGGAGAGGGCGCGGGCGGGACCGGGGGAACGTGTCCCGCCCGCGCCGATGCGCTGAGCCGAAGGTACGGGGGGAACCCCGGCTCGTCGCGCGGCCGATGACCAGTCGGCTCACTCTGTACTGCGCCCGGCGCCCGAAAAACGTCACACTTGTCGGCAGCACACGTCCACACGGAGGGAAAAGGCCCAGGTCAACGGGTGAGGACGGCGGTCGGGGCGGGAATCGCCGACCGCAGCGGAACCGCGGCTTCCGCCCGTACGCCCACATCGGCCCGGCGCTCACCGTCCGGGGCGGGCGGGGCAGGTTCGAAGGAGACGGGCGGCAGTGAGCCGCCGTCACCGTCACCCGGCCCGTCGGCGTCCCCGCCGCCTCCGGAGGAGCCCCCGGAGCCGGAACCGGGGCCGCCGGAGCCGCCGCCGAGGAGCCGGTCGCAGAAGCGCTCCAGGTTCTCCTCGCCCTTGGCGAGCTGGACCAGGTGACGCCGGCTCCGCTCGTCGAGGGTGCCCTCGCGGAAGGCCTTGCAGGCCTTGGTGGACTTCTCGTACCAGTTGCCGTCCTGGTTCCCCTTGCCGCCGGAGCCGCCGGGACGGTCATCGCGTCCTGCCGGGTCCCGTGAGGCGTTCTCGCGCCCGGATCCGCCGGTCCCATCCGATCCGCCCGGTCGGTTCCGGTCGCCCGTGCGGTCGTCGTCCGCCTCGGGGCCGGTTCCGCCGGGCTTCGGTCCCGTGGGCTCCTCGGACGCGCCGGGCTGCCGGCTCTCGGGCGAGGAGACCGGTGCGGGGGCGCCGGGCGGGGAGGGCGGGGCCGCGGCGGACGGGTCGTCGGCGGGCAGCCCGGACACCAGCGGTTCCGGGGTCGCCGCGGACACGGAGGAGGCGGGCGCGGGCGAGCCCTGGCCACCGAAGGGGCCCGGGATCGCCCCCGTACCGGCGGCGACCGCCACCCCTCCGAGCGCGCAGCCCGCGAGCGAGACGGCCAGCCCGAAGCGGACCGGGCGGCTCCAGCGCGGGCGGCGGGGCCGGGCGGCGGGGGCGGCGCCGATGTGGACCGAGTGCAGCGTTCCGGTCTGCCCGGGGAGGGCGGCGCCCGCGCGTCCCAGAACGCGGGCAGGTCGAAGGTCTCGTCCCGGTCGAAGCGTTCGGCGGCCGGCTCCACCGAGGTG
>NZ_JBEXSI010000071.1:0-29437 GCF_040613515.1 Streptomyces sp. NPDC006261 | reverse complement strand
TCGGCGACCCAGTAGCGGTGGAAGCCGCGGCTCTCGGCGAGCTTCGCGATCTCGACGCCGGTGCGCAGGGCCTGGGTCGCGGTGCGTCCCTGGCCATGACACTCTCCACGGCACTGCCCGCCACGTCGCCGACCCGGTCGGCGGCCGCGTGCGCCTGGTGGGCGACGGCGTCGGAGGCATGTCCGGTGGCGTGTCGGGTGCGGTAGGCGAGGGACGGCTTGCCGTGGGTGTCCGCAGCGGCGATGAGGAGCCCGCCGAGCAGGGACGCGTTCTTGAAGAAATGAATCCGCTGCGCCGCGCGCTTCTCCGGGTCCTCGATCGTCCAGTACCGGTGGGCGGCCAGGGTCGTCGGCACCAAGGTCACGGCGAGAGCCGCTGAGGCCAGTCGCGGTGCGCGTCCCAGGGCGAGCAGGAGGCCGGCGCCGAGCTGGACCGCGCCGTTGAGGCGGATCAGGCTCTCGGGATCTTCCGGCAACAGAGACGTGCGCCGCGTCAGCGTCGGGGAGACGCGATCGGTCACGGGTTCAGCTGCGGGAACCAGGGGCGCGGGGTCGCGCACCGCGTTGTATCCGCCACTGACGAACATCGAGGCCAGCAGGGGCCGGGCGACTTTACGCAGAACAGTCATGACGGTCGGCTGCCCCGCCACGCGGAGAAGCACACGCGTCCACGTCCGTCGTCCGTCGTTCGGCGGCAGTTCGCAGGGAGCCGCCCCCTCCCGGTGCCACCTGGCGCCACTTGGCGCCACTTGGCGCCAAAGAGTGAGTGCTATGGCGTCATGTGGTGCCGCTCGGTGTCGCGCGGTGCCATTTGGTCCCCCTCCAGGGTGTACGGAAGTGCTGGAGGCCGCCGTATCCCGGGGTAGCCCCGGGTCGCCCTCTCGGCGTTTCTCCAGGTCATGCGGTTGAGCATCGTAATCACTCCGGGTGCACGCCATGAGGGCTTGCCTGTGGCGCCATTTTGATGCCATCATGGCGTCATGGATCTCACCCCCTATGTCGACTCCCTCCGCCGTGAACTCGCGGTGGCCGCCGAAGCCGGTGGCGATGAAGCCCGTGCGCTGGCGGAGAGGCTCACCGCCCCTCTGGAGTCGGCGACCAGGCTGACCATGCTTCATGTGCTCTCCGCCGCGATGGACGAGGTCACACGCGAACTCGCCCCCGGTTCGGTCGATGTGCGGCTGCGCGGGCTGGACCCCGACTTCGTGGTGACGCTGCCGCAGTCCGGCGACGGGGCCGCCCCGGACCCGACGGGGCCCGCCGAGCCGCTCAAGGCCCCGGCCGACGGTGACGAAGGCGCCGCCGCCCGGGTCAATCTGCGCCTGCCGGCCCAACTCAAGGCCCGCGCCGAGGAGGCAGCGGCCGGTGAAGGCCTGTCGGTCAACGCGTGGCTGGTGCGGGCGGTGACGTCCGCGGTCGACGGCGGCGCCCGGCCGCGTACGACGGAGAAGACCCGGACCGTCGGGCAGAGCTTCACGGGCTGGGTGCGCTAGGGGGATGTCTGGCAATCCCTAGCCGCCCCGGCTCCGTACCCCTGCGCTCCGTACCCCTTCACTACACCACGTCCCACCAGCGGGGACGTCTCCAGCACCCACGAGAACGGGACAGCCATGCCTTCTTTCGACACTCCCGAACCGATCTCGGTCACCGCGCATGTGGAGGCCGGCTCCATCCAGTTCACCGCGGGCGACGGCCCCGCCACCGTCGTGGACGTACGGCCCCGGGACCCGAAGCGGGACCAGGACGTGCGGACGGCCGGTCAGACCGGGGTCACGTACGCGGGCGGCACACTCGCCGTGAGGACACCCAAGCCCGGACTGCTCGGCCGCACCGGCACCGTCGATGTGGCGGTCGAACTGCCCGCGGGATCACGCGTCGAGGTGACCGGCGCCTGGCTCCAGGTGCTCGGCGAGGGCCGACTCGGCGAGGTCCGTGTGAAGACCTCCTCCGGCGATGTGCGTCTCGACACGACCGGTCCGCTGAAGCTGACCGCGTCGCACGGCTCGATCACCGTGGACCGGGTCGAGGGCGCGGCCGAGATCACCACCAGTTCCGGGAGCGTGCGCGTCGGCTTCGTGGAAGGCCCCGCCGTCCTGAAGAATTCGCACGGCACCACGAGCGTCGAGGCGGCCAGGGGTGACCTGCGGGTGAGTGGCGCCAATGGCGACATCGTCATCGCGCGCGCCGAGGCCTCGGTCACCGCCACCACCGCCAACGGCACCCTTCGTGTCGCGGAAGTGGCCTGCGGGACGGTGCAGTTGGAGACCTCCTACGGTGCCATCGAGGTCGGCGTCCGCGAGGGCACGGCCGCCTGGCTCGACGTCAGCTCGGGCTCCGGCCAGGTGCGCAACACGCTGACAGTGTCGAAGGCCCCGGAGGAGAGCGCGGACACCGTCAGGATCCGCGCCCGCACCCGGCACGGCAACATCGACGTCCGCCGCGCCAAGCTCTGACCCGGCAGGAGTCACCTCTCGCTCACCGACCTTCTCCCCGCTACCGCCTCGGACTTCACCCGCCTTCGCAAGGGAGGGCCCTATGCCCATATCTGTCATGCCCACATCCAATCAGGCCGCCGGTCACCCGCCACCGGCCGCGGTCTCCGCCGTCGGTCTGCGCAAGACGTACGACGACCACACCGTCCTCGACGGCATAGATCTGCACATCCCGGCCGGATCGGTGTTCGCGCTGCTCGGCCCGAACGGCGCCGGCAAGACCACCGTCGTCAAGATCCTCTCCACGCTCATCACCGCCGACGGGGGACAGGCCCGGGTCGCCGGTCACGACATCGCCACGTCCCCGGACGGGGTGCGGGCCGCGATCGGCGTCACCGGGCAGTTCTCCGCCGTCGACGGGCTGATCACCGGCGAGGAGAACATGCTCCTTATGGCGGACCTGCAGCACCTGTCCAAGCGTGAGGGCCGACGGGTCGCCGCGGAACTGCTGGAGCGATTCGGTCTCACCGATGCCGCGAAAAAGCCGGCGCAGAGCTACTCCGGCGGGATGAAGCGCCGCCTCGACATCGCCATGACCCTCGTCGGCGAGCCGAGGATCATCTTCCTCGACGAGCCGACCACCGGCCTCGACCCGCGCTCCCGGCGCACCCTGTGGCAGATCATCCGCGACCTCGTGGCAGGAGGCACCACCGTCTTCCTCACCACCCAGTACCTGGAGGAGGCCGACCAGCTCGCCGACCGCATCGCCGTGCTCCACGACGGCAGGATCGCCGCCGAGGGCAGCGCGGAGGAGCTGAAACGGCTCATCCCCGGCGGGCACGTGCGCCTGCGCTTCTCCGACCCGGCCACGTACCGGCGCGCCGCCGCCGCGCTCCACGACGTCCCCCGGGACGAGGACGCGCTCGTCCTGCGGATCCCCGGCGACGGCAGCCAGCGCGCGCTGCGCGCGATCCTCGGCAGACTGGACGCGGCCTCCGTCGAGGCGGACGAACTGACCGTGCACACCCCCGATCTCGACGACGTGTTCTTCGCCCTGACCGGCACCACCGTGCCCAACCGGCCCGAGGAGACCACCCCATGAGCTCCCGCTCCCTCGCCCTACGCGATGCGTCCACGATGCTGCGCCGCAACCTCCTGCACGCGCGGCGCTATCCGTCCCTCACCCTGAACCTGCTGCTCACGCCGATCGTGCTGCTGTTGCTCTTCGTCTACATCTTCGGTGACGCGATGAGCTCGGTCATCGGCAGCGGCGGTCCGGACCGCTCCGCGTACATCGCGTACGTGGTCCCTGGCCTGCTGCTGATGACGATCGGCAGCACTGTGGTCGGGACCGCCGTGTCCGTCTCCAACGACATGACCGAGGGCATCATCGCCCGCTTCCGCACGATGGCTATCCACCGCCCCTCGGTGCTCGTCGGACACGTCGTCGGCAGCGTGCTGCAGTCGGTCCTCAGCGTGGTCCTCGTGGGCGTCGTCGCCGTGGCCATCGGCTTCCGCTCCACGGACGCGACCGCCCTGGAATGGCTGGCGGCGTTCGGCCTGCTCGTGCTCTTCGCCACGGCGCTCACCTGGATCGCGGTCGGCATGGGCCTGGTCAGCCCGAACGCCGAGGCCGCGAGCAACAACGCGATGCCGCTGATCCTGCTGCCTCTCCTCTCCAGCGCCTTCACCCCGGTCGACTCGATGCCCGGCTGGTTCCGTCCGATCGCCGAGTACCAGCCGTTCACGCCCGCCATCGAAACCCTGCGGGGCCTGCTGCTCGGCAGCGAGATCGGTGGCGACGGGTGGCTCGCCCTCGCATGGTGCGTGGGGCTCGCGGTGCTGGGCTACTTCTGGTCGGCCGCGAAGTTCGACGGCGACCCGAGGTGACGGCCACGGCGGCGCGGGCCAGGGGAGTGATCCCCGGCCCGCGCCGCCGTCCTCGGTGAGGCCTCAGCGTGCGATGGGTGTGCGCCGGGTACCGGTCGCGGTGGGCCCGCTGTTCGTCATGCGACGGTCCACTTCTGGTTGGCCGCGCCGGTGCAGGTCCACAACTGGGCGCGGGTTCCGTTGGCGGAGGAGTTGCCGGTGGCGTCGAGGCACTTGTCGGCCGGGATGGACACGATGTCGCGGGCGGTGGAGATGCCCCACCGCTGGGCGGCGGTGCCGTTGCAGTCCCAGAGCTGGACGACGGTGCCGTTGGCGGTGGCCCCGTCCTTGGCGTCGAGGCACTTGCCGAGGGCGCGCAGGGTGCCGTCGGAGCGCACGTCCCACTGCTGGGCGGCGGTGCCGTTGCAGTCGTAGAGCTGCACGGCGGTGCCGTTGGCGGAGCCGGCGCCCGCGACGTCGAGGCACTTTCCGCCGAGGCCCCGGATGGTCTTGGTGCCGGTCGGCGGGTTGGTGCTGTCGGTGTTCACGCGCACGTAGTCCACGACGAGCTGCTGCGGGAACCGGGTGGAACCGTCAGGGTCACCGGGCCAGTAGCCGCCGACCGCGAGGTTCAGGATCAGGAAGAAGGGCTTGTTGAAGACCCACTCCCGACCGCCGAGGTCGGAGGGGGTCCGGGTCTGGTAGACGTTGCCGTCCACCGACCACCGGATGGAGTCGGGGCTCCAGTCGATGGCGAAGGTGTGGAAGTCGTCCGCGAATGCCGCGCCGCCCGGCAGGGTGTAACCCGCTCCGATGCCGCCGGAACCGGAGTAGCCCGGTCCGTGCAGCGTGCCGTGCACGGTGCCCGGCTCGAAGCCGACGTTCTCCATGATGTCGATCTCTCCCGCGGCCGGCCAGCCCACGCTGCCCATGTTGTTGCCGAGCATCCAGAAGGCGGGCCAGATGCCCTGGCCGCGCGGGAGCTTCATGCGCGCTTCGACGCGCCCGTACTGGGCGGTGAACTTGCCGGCCGTGTTGAGACGGGCCGAGGTGTACTCGCACCGCCCGTACCAGCAATTGTAGTTGGCCGGGTTCTCCTTCTTCGCCGTGATCACGAGGTTGCCCTGGCCGTCGAGCGCGGCGTTGCTCGTGCCCGAGGTGTAGTACTGCCGCTCGTGGTTGTTGACGTTGTCACCGGTCTCCAGCTGCCACCTGGAGGTGTTGACGCCGGAACCGGCCGGGCCGTCGAAGTTCTCGTCGAAGGTCACCGCGGTGGGGGCGACGGTGCCGGAGGCCCGGGCCGGGGCGGCCTGCACGGTGGTGGGGGCGAGGGTCGCGAGACCGAGGCAGGCGGCCGCCGCCAGCCAGGTGAGGGATCGGTGGCGCCAGGGCGTGCGCATGGGGCATCACATCGCTTTCGTGGGGGTGTGAGGGGACAGACGTGGGGGATGGCATACACGACGTGTGCATGACAGGCGCTGACGGCCCTGAATGGACACGAAGTGAAGTGATGCGGGGAACGACGGAACGGAAGTGTTCAACAGTTGGCGATAACGATTTAAGGAGCGCGCCGCAGACCCGTCAAGACGTTCGTCTGGACCAATCCCCTTTACCGCAGGGCGAAGTCGCGGTGCCGCCAGGGCGGTCGAGCGCGGGGCGGCACGGCAACCGAGTCGTCTCCGCGGCCCTCGCGGGCCGTCGCGCCGACCCCGCTCGTGGCCCCGGAGGGGGACCCGACCAGTCGCTTTGTCTCCCTAGTAGAGAAAGTTGAGGCCAGGTACGTCAAAGGGCTTTCTGGTCCGCGGAAAAGCCATTACCTTCCTGCTCTGTACGAACGACAAGGCCTGAGTGCTCCTCCCTCCCCCCGGGGGCACCCATGCCTCCGGCGCGACGGCGCGCGCCTGTGCTCCAGACCTCACCCCGTCACCACACGGAGGATGCGCGTGCACAGGAGACTCACCCGACCCGTCGCGGCGCTGGCCTGCGCCTTGCTCGCCGCAGCTGGTGCCCTCACCGCCCAACAGAGGCCCGCCGCAGCGGCGCCCGAACCCGTGCCGAGGGTCGCTGCCGACGAGTTCCAGCAGGTCACCCTTGCCAAGGGGGTGGCCGAAACCGGCGAGCCCATGACGCTCGCCGTACTGCCCGACCGGTCCGTCCTGCACACCTCACGGGACGGCACCCTCCGCCTCACCGACGCCGCGGGCGCCACCAAGGCAGCGGGGAAACTGGACGTCTACTCGCACGACGAAGAGGGCCTCCAAGGCGTGGGCGTGGACCCCGGGTTCACCACCAACCGCTTCGTCTACCTCTACTACGCGCCGAAGCTGACCACTCCCTCCGGCGACGCCCCCGCGAACGGGTCCGCCGCGGACTTCGCCCCCTTCGACGGCGTCAACCGGCTCTCCCGCTTCGTCCTCAGAACCGACGGCACGCTCGACATCGCCAGCGAGAAGAAGGTCCTCGACGTCCCCGCGAGCCGCGGTCTGTGCTGCCACGTCGGCGGAGACATCGACTTCGACGCCCAGGGCAACCTGTACCTCTCCACCGGCGACGACACCAACCCCTTCGCCTCCGACGGCTACACCCCCATCGACGAGCGCCCGGGCCGCAACCCCGCGTACGACGCGCAGCGTTCCTCCGGCAACACCAACGACCTGCGCGGCAAGGTGCTGCGCATCAAGGTCGCCGCCGACGGGAGCTACACCATCCCGTCCGGCAACCTCTTCGCGCCCGGTACCGCGAGGACCAGGCCGGAGATCTACGCCATGGGCTTCCGCAACCCCTTCCGGATGAGCGTCGACAAGCCCACCGGCACCGTCTACCTCGGCGACTACGGCCCCGACGCGGGCACGGCGAACGCGGGACGTGGACCCGCCGGGCAGGTCGAGTTCAACCGCATCACCAAGGCCGGCAACTACGGCTGGCCCTACTGCGTCGGCAACAACAGCCCCTACGTGGACTACAACTTCGCCACCTCCACCTCGGGCGCCGCCTTCTCCTGCGCCGCACCGAAGAACACCTCGCCGAACAACACCGGTCTGACCGACCTGCCCCCGGCCCAGCCGGCCTGGATACCGTACGACGGGGGCTCGGTCCCCGAGTTCGGCAACGGCTCGGAGTCCCCGATGGGCGGGCCCGTCTACCGCTACGACGCGGCCTCGGCCTCCACGGTCAAGTTCCCGCAGAGCTTCGACGGCGACTACTTCGCCGGGGAGTTCGGCCGCAAGTGGATCAAGCGCATCGAGCAGGGCTCCGACGGCACCGTACAGTCGATCAACGCCTTCCCCTGGCAGGGCACCCAGGTCATGGACATGGCCTTCGGCCCGGACGGCGCGCTGTACGTCCTCGACTACGGCACCGGCTACTTCAACGGAGACGCCAACAGCGCGGTCTACCGGATCGAGTACGTCACCGGCGGACGCGCCCCGCTCGCCAAGGCCACCGCGAACCGCACCTCGGGCCTGGCCCCGCTCCCGGTGACGTTCTCCTCGGCCGGCACGTCCGACCCCGACGGCGACCCGCTCACGTACGCCTGGAAGTTCGGTGACGGGGGTACCTCCACGGCCGCGAACCCCTCACACACCTACACCGCCAACGGCCGCTACACCGCCGAACTGACCGTCTCCGACGGCACCGGCAGCACCGCCACTGCCTCCGTCGTCATCACCGTCGGCAACACCGCACCCACCGTCACCCTCGATCTGCCCGCGGACGGCTCCATCATCGACCCAGGCGCGGCCGTCCCCTTCAAGGTCACCGTCACGGACCCCGAGGACGGCACGATCGACTGTTCCCGGGTGAAGGTCACCTTCATCATCGGTCACGACAGCCACGGCCACCCGCAGACCTCCGCAACGGGCTGCTCCGGCACCGTACAGACCATCGCCGACGGTGAGCACGACCCCAACGCGAACATCTTCGGCGTCTGGGACGCCGAGTACACCGACAGGGGGGCGAACGGACAGCCGGCCCTGACCACGCACGACCAGAACATCAGCCAGGGCAGCAGACGCCAGGCCGAGCACTTCGGCGGCTCCGCCGGCATCACGATCGTCGACAAGGCCACGGCGAACGGCGGCAGGACGGTCGGCCACATCGACAACAACGACTGGATCTCCTTCACCCCGTACCTCCTCGGCAACGCCACCAAGCTGACCGCCCGGGTCTCCTCCGGCGGTGCGGGAGGCACGCTGGAGGTACGGGCCGGCTCACCCACCGGCGCCCTGCTCGGCTCGGCCGCGGTCCCCGTCACCGGCGGCTGGGACACGTTTCAGGACGTGAGCGCGGACCTGACCAACCGTCCGGCAGGCACCACCACGCTCCACCTCGTCTTCAAGGGCGGCAGCGGCTCCCTCTTCGACCTCGACGACTTCACCTTCACCACCACCGGGGCCGCCGTACCCGGTCGCGACCTCAAGGGAATCGGCGGCAAGTGCGCGGAAGCCGCCGGCGGGGCGAGCGCGGACGGGACACAGATCCAGTTGTGGACGTGCAACCGGACGGCCGCCCAGAAGTGGACGGCGGGTACGGACGACACGCTGCGGGCGCTGGGTAAGTGCCTGGACGTGAGCGGTGCCGGTACGGCCGACGGTACGAAGATCCAGTTGTACGGGTGCAATGGGACGGGCGCCCAGAAGTGGGTGGCACAGGTCGACGGAACGTTGAAGAACCCGTCCTCCGGCAAGTGCCTGGACGCTTCCGGAGCGTCCTCGGCGGACGGCACCAAGCTCCACCTGTGGACCTGCCACACCGGCGCCAACCAGAAGTGGAGCCTGTCATGAACCGACGACTCACCCGTCTCGCCTGCTGGGCCGCCTGCGGCCTGCTCGCCGCCGCCCTGCCCACGGGGGTCTCCACGGCCTCGGCACCGAGCAAGGATGCGCCCGTCCGCGCGTCGGCGGCCGCCGACCCCGTGTACGACGTGCTGGTCTTCTCCAAGACCGCCGGTTTCCGCCACGACTCCATCCCGGCGGGCATCACCGCTCTGCGCCAACTGGGCGCCGCCAACAACTTCACCGTCACGGCGACCGAGGACGCGGCCGCCTTCACCCCAGCGAACCTCACCGGCTACGAGGCGGTGGTGTTCCTCTCGACCACCGGCGACGTCCTCAACGCCTCGCAGCAGACCGCCTTCGAGGGGTACATCGAGGCAGGCGGCGGCTACGTCGGCATCCACGCCGCGGCCGACACCGAGTACGACTGGACCTGGTACGGCGGCCTGGCCGGCGCCCTGTTCAAGTCCCACCCGCACATCCAGCCGGCCACCGTCAAGGTGGAGGACCGCGCCCACGACGCCACCGCCCACCTCGGCCCCACCTGGCAGCGGACCGACGAGTGGTACGACTACCGCACCAACCCGCGGAGCACGGCCCGCGTCCTGGCCTCGCTCGACGAGTCCACCTACAGCGGCGGCACCATGGGCGGCGACCACCCCATCGCCTGGTGCAAGGACTACCGGGGCGGGCGCGCCTTCTACACGGGCGGCGGTCACACCGAAGGCTCCTACACCGACCCCGCCTTCCGCCGGCACCTGCTCGGCGGCATCCGCTGGGCCGCGGAGATGACGGAGGCCGACTGCCGCCCGGAGACCGGCTACACGACGCTCTTCGGCTCTTCGGGCACCACCGGCTGGAAGCAGGCCGGCCCGGGCTCCTTCACGCACGCGAACGCCACCCTCACCTCCCAGGGCGGTCTGGGTCTGTACTGGTACCAGGCCAAGGAGTACACGTCGTACTCCCTGAAGCTCGACTGGCGTCAGAGCGGGGACGACAACAGCGGTGTCTTCGTGGGCTTTCCGGCCTCCGACGACCCGTGGTCGGCCGTGAACAACGGCTACGAGATCCAGATCGACGCGACCGACACCCCCGACCGCACCACCGGTTCCGTCTACGGCTTCAAGTCCGCCGACCTGGCGGCCCGGGACGCCGCCCTGAACCCGCCGGGGGAGTGGAACACGTATGAGATCCGGGTCGAGGGCGAGCGCCTCCAGCTCTTCCTCAACGGCCGCAGGATCAACGACTTCACCAACACCGACCCCGCCCGCAGCCTCCAGCAGGGGCACATCGGCCTGCAGAACCACGGAGAAGGCGACGACGTGTCCTTCCGCAACATCCGCATCAAGGAGCTCGGCGTCGCGCCCGGGCCCGGAGAGGGTGCGGTCACCGGCATCGGCGGGAAGTGTGTCGACGCGGCCGGCGGGTCGAGCGCGGACGGCACACAGATCCAGCTATGGACATGCAACCAGTCGGCAGGCCAGAGGTGGTCGGTGGGCTCGGACGACACGCTGCGGGCGCTGGGCAAGTGCCTGGACGTGAGCGGTGCCGGTACGGCCGACGGTACGAAGATCCAGCTGTACGGGTGCAATGGCACGGGCGCCCAGAAATGGTCGCCACAGCCCGACGGAACGTTGAAGAACCCGTCCTCCGGCAAGTGCCTGGACGCTTCCGGAGTCTCCTCGGCGGACGGCACCAAGCTCCACCTGTGGACCTGCCACACCGGCGCCAACCAGAAGTGGGTTCTCCCCGGCTGAGCGACCCTCTCGACTCCGGGGTCGCCGCGGGAGGCGGTGACCCCGGAACCGGCCGCCACACGGGGCCGGTGACGGCGGCGGGGCGCAACGCCGAAACGCGCCGCCGCCGTTCTTCGCCCGGTGATCCCGGCCTCATAGGTCCACGTGCTGGTCATCTGCACATGCGCGCTTCATCTCCTCTGTGAGTAAAAGGAGTTGAGGCAGGCTCGTTGACAGCTCTCCATCACGGCAGGATTCCGAGGGCGCTCTCACGTTCCTCGACGCCGAAACTCACCACCTCGGCCCGGATCACCCCGACATCCTCACCAGCCGCAACGACCTCGCCGGCGCCCTGCGCGCGGCTGCCCGGAGCCAACGGTGGCGAAGGCCATGACGGCGCCCTTGGTCCCAACCGGCCCGCTGACCACGCCCGAGCTTGGACGCGGCGGTGACATCAAGCCTGCGCGAGCCCGCGATCACCCGGCGTGGAGGTGCAGGAGGTCAACGGCGGGGCCAGGTCTACCCACACGTCCGGAACCACCCCGCACCCGTCGCCGCCGAACGCCAATCCCACCGCCGCCCGCCCCGGACCACGCGCTGGCCGCGACGGGGCTGACCAACGCCGAAGGTGAGGCACTGTCCTTCTCTCCCCACGACTTTCGAAGGATCTTCGTCACCGACGCCATCATGAACGGACTGCCCCCGCACATTGCCCGGGTCATCCGCGGTCACAAGAGCATCGACACCACGATCGGATACACGGCGGTCTACCCTGCCGAGACGACCGAGGCCGACCGGGCGTTCATGGCCCGCCGACGGGCCTCCCATCCCGGCGAGGAGTACCGCATTCCGACAGAGGAGGAGTGGGACGCCTTCCTCGCCCACTTCGAGAAGCGGAAGGTGTCCATCGGCACCTGCGCACGCGCCTTCGGATCCCCTGCATCCATGAGCACGCTTGTGTCAGATGCTCGCTCCTCCGACCAGATCCGGCCCAACGGGAACGGCTTGCCGAGATCCACGACAATTTCATCGCCCGTATCGCCGAAGCCGGGGGCGAAGGCTGGCTCGGGGACGTTGTGGGGCTCATGGTCAGCCTCGCTGGAGCAGAGGCCCAACTCGCCCGAGCTCGACAGCCGGCCCCCCCATCCACCTGGGCATGCCAGACCTCGCCGCATCGTCTCTGACACCATCACCTGGCCAGGACCGACCAATGAGAAGGGCTGAGGCGATGCACGACCTTGCTGGTCAGCGCCAGCCCGGATTGTCGTTCGGCAGGAACGTTCCGAACAGCGACTCATAGGCGTCGTCCTCCCCTTCGTCGCCGAGCAGCACATGATCGGGCTCGGTTCTCGCAACCGCTTCCCGGAGCTTTGGGACCAGTTCTGCTGTGGACGTCACGTCGAGAGACAAGGCGTCGGCCAGGCGGGCGCGATGCTCATCGATGTCGGGCTCGTACTCCGCAAGGTCCCGTTCGAGGTGCCCTGCCGCAATCCGCATGGCCTCCACATCGCCGCCGCCCGAGAACTTCAGGCAGTCGTGCCAGCAGGGAAGACCGATGATGATCTCCAAGGCCGCTGTCAGGTCGTCAGCTATCAGGCCGGCCTGCCCCTCGGAGCTGGCATACACCACGGTCTGTCGGCCGCCGGGTTCGCCGCACAGGAAGTACGTCCCACCAGCAGCATCACCAGCGAAACCCTTCAGTGGAGCGCCCGAGGACAGGCGGATGTCCTCTTCGTGATCACCGCGCGAGATGTCGAAGTCGAAGGCGCCTTCAAGGAGCTTGGAAACATCCGGATTGCTCCGGATCAGGTCGAGTACATGATCGGCTGAAGTCACGGCGGGGACGATAACAAGTGGGGCTGACATGGTCGACGCCCTCTCTCGGCTTCGTCCCACCGGCGAGGATCAGCCGATCATTGTCCGGTCCGGAAGCCTGTCCAAGCGCCCGGCACCTCCGGAGCCACAAGCCTGAGCCTGCTCGTCGGCCGGCCTCAGTACCAGCCGGGTGTCTTGGATACGACGTCGTACGCGCAAAGAGGAACCGCCGGCGAACCGGCTGCCTGACCCGAAGTGGCTCGCACTGGTGAGGGGCGTGGGCAACTTCCTCAAGGTCCGTCTCCCGGTCCGTCTGGACGACGGATGCATGGTGGTCTACCTGGCCCGGGTCTACCTCCAGGCAGCCGTGATCGACGACTTCGTGCAGCGGATCCACAACGACGACCTGGCCGGCCACCGCTTGAGGGCCTGCTGTGCAATGCCATCGGCCCCTGGGGCGAGGGCGTTCTGCGCGCCCCCGTCGCCCTCGGCGGCCGACGGATCAACGAGGACCTCTCGGTCCGCCGCGGCGAGGTTCTGAAGTCCCCAGACCCCCCTGCTCAGCATGGTACTGAGTGAGACCTGGCCCGCCGCGTTCGTCCTCGGCGACCGCTTCCCCCGCTCGCCGTCAAGCTGAGGGGTTGGCAGGGGAAGGCGTTGGGCGTTCTGCAGGCACGGCAAGGACCCGCCGTGCACCCGGCTGATCGAAGTGCGGAGAGGCGTGTTCGCCTCCTGCGGCCAGGAAGCATTCCTATTCACCGCGGCCTACACGTCGCCGGGATCGACGACGCCACCGACGCGGCGCCCGAGCACTCGCGCACTCGGACACCGAAACGTCATGCGCTTCGACACCTAGTCAGCCGGAACCGAGCCGTACACAGCCGAGGATCCCGGGCGGCAGAGCCAAATTCGTGGTGCCAGCACCTCCGAAATCGCGAACTCAGGCGCTTTGACGCGTGCGGAGACCGGTCGGCGGCCTGTCGAAGGGCTGGGGGAACGGTGTCCTCGGCGCGGGTCCCTGTCACTCGCAGGGGTAGCTGGTGATGCGGACGGTGTACGCCGAGGAGACCCAGCCGGTGCTCACCTTGCGGAAGCCGTTGGTGGTGGACGCCGACGCGAGGATCGTGGCGCCGTTGGCGTAGGACCCGACGACCGAGTAGCTGGTGCCGGGACCGCTGCGGATCAGCAGACCTCCGCCGGCGTTGACCCTGTAGTAGCACTGGGTGGCGAGGGCACCGGCCGGCGCGAGCTCCACGGCCGCGCCCGTCGTGCGGGCGGGTGCGGCGGCCTGGGCCGTGAGACCGCCGCCGAGGAGCGCGGCGGCGGACAGGGCCGCCACGGCAGCCGTGCGGGCGACGGAGCGACGGGGTGACATGGTGCGGCGAGCTGCTGTGACCGTCATGGAATCGATTCCCCTTGCGTCGTCGGTTCTGGGTGCGGAACAGGTACGTAGGAGCAGGCCCGGGTCGGCCGAGCGGTGTCACCCCTGGACGGACACCGGAGCCGCGCAATACGTTAGTGCCACCGGGGCGGTCAGCTGCCGGAAACGCGAGAACTCCCCAACCGGAACGGGGAAAGTTGCCCGTTCCGGTCGGGGAGTCCGTATGACGCTGAAGCCCCGGGGCGCCCCTTTCAGGGGCCCGGACGGCGTCAGCGCTTGGCGCGCGAGCTGGTGCGGCCGCACTTCTTCTGGTCCAGGACGACCTTGCGGGTACGCACGGTCCCCGGGGTCACCTCGATGCACTCGTCGTCGCGGCAGAACTCCAGCGACTGCTCGTCGGGCCGCGTGGCCGTCCACAGGTCGCCGCCTCCGGCCCGCAGATCGCCGGACCCTGTCGACAGGCCAACGCTCGTACGTTCGGTGTCCGCTTGTGGGTGCCAGGTGCCGGAACGCAGATCGAGAGGGCACGGCCATGGCACAAACGAAGTTCGACAAGCAGGTGGAGAAGGAAGCCGAATCCCTCGTACTCGGCATCGGCCGGGTGCTGGCCGGCCGGGACCTGGACGGCGTGGCACGCGCCACTTCTTCAGGTGGGCGAAGCCGTGCTCGACCCGACGGAGGTCGAGTTCTTCCAGGGCGACGCGCGCCGTCGGCACGTACGGCTGTGGTACCGCCGCGAGGGCGCCACCTGGACCCGTGAAGCTCCTCCGGCCCTGCCTGCTGCCCGCCCGGACGTCCTACGCTGCCCTCAGGGCCCTTCTCCCGGCCCCGCCGCATCCGGTAGGCAGGGGTACAGCTGTTTCACCTGTGGGAAGAGGCCTCATGCGCGCTAAAGGTAACGCCGGACGACCGGAGTCCGAGAGGGCCGGCCGGACACCCGGCCGCACTCCGGCGACCGTACAGGCCGACGCGAACGGAGCACAGCCCACGGGCCTGCTCTCCCTCCAGGGCAGCGCGGGCAACGCCGCCGTCGTCCAGATGCTCCGCCGCGCGGGCCACCCCGGCGCGCAGGCAGCCGAGCAGGAGCGGCACCAGCACGGCGCGGGATGCGACCACCAGCAGGCGGAGCGGCCCGCGGTGCAGCGCGCGGCCGCTCCGCAGGTGCAGCGGCGCTCCGCCGTGCACGACGTGCTCCGCACCGGGGGCCGACCGCTCGACGACTTGACCCGCAGCGACATGGAGTCCCGGCTCGGCGCGGACTTCTCCGACGTCCGCATCCACAACGACAGCGCCGCCAAGGCCTCCGCCGCGGAGGTCGGCGCCCGCGCCTACACCTCGGGCAGTCATATCGTCATCGGTGACGGCGGCGCCGACAAGCGCACCCTCGCCCACGAGCTGACCCACGTCATCCAGCAGCGCCAGGGACCCGTCGCGGGCACCGACAACGGGTCGGGGCTCAAGGTCTCCGACCCCTCCGACCGGTTCGAACGCGAGGCGGAGGCCAACGCCAGCCGCGTCATGTCCTCGGCGGCCCCCGTTCTCCAGGAGAGCGCTGCCGACGCGCCGGGCCATGCCGCCGCTGCACCCGCCGTGCAGCGCATGCCGAAGGCGAAGAAGGCATCCCCGGAGGCGCGCGCGAACAAGGACTTCGCGCGCGCCGTCAAGTCGCAGTTCGAAGCCAAGGGGTGGATCGCCGACGGGAGTCCGGAGGTCTGGGCCCGGATGACGCTCCACAAGATCGGCGGGATGAACGCGCAGGAGGCCGCCGGTTACAAGTCCAGCAACGCCGCCTACAAGGTGACCCCGGACAACACCATGGGTCCCCGGTCCTACGAGGGCGAGCGCGACAAGCAAGCAATGCGCTGGGTGTCCACCGTGGTGAAGAACTACCTCACGGAGGAGGGGGAGAATCCGATCGAGATCCAGGCGGCGGTCCACGGAGGAAAGCTGTACATATCCGGAAACACCACGGCCGCCAACAGCTTGCTCGCCTCTCACCTGGAGGGCCTGAGCGGCAGCGCGTTCCTGAACAAGGTGCTCAAGGAGTACCCGGCCGACTCGGACGACCTCCTGCGCGGCAACGCCGAGGGCAGGCTCGCCCGTCACTCCGACAAGACGGACAAGCGCATCGCCAACGACAGTGGCGATGAGGCGGTCACCGCGAAGTACGCCAACGTCATCAAGGCACTCGCCGAGCCGGTGACGGTGGCGTCCGGCGGCGAAGACGGGTACCACGCCGAGCGCAGGATCGTCGACCACCTCACCGGCGACGAGTCGGAGAAGGTCATCCCGAACAGCCTGGCCGGGACCAAGCGCCCCTGCGTCTCCTGCTACGCAAACCTGTTCATCGGCACGGAGGCGCGGCCCGGCCCTCTGTGGATCTCCGGAGCCGCCAACATCGGCATGCCCGGCTACTCGGCGAAGAACGCCACACGCTTCGTCGACCGCGTGGACCAAGCGATCGGCAACACCTACGCCACTCTCCAGTGGGAGTGCGACGCCGACCACGAGATCACCATCGCCACCACCGGCGGCTCACCGAAGACAACGATCGACTACGGGACGGACTCGGACAGCGACACCGACGGAAACCGCCGCCGCCAGACCGAGGCGATGGAGACGGAGTAGGCCGGGCCCGCAGTAACGCCGACGGAGCAGGTCGCGGCGGGCGTCGGCCAGACGCCGGTGCAGCGTCAGGGCGTGGACGGCCCAGCCGGTCAGCGGCACGGCAGTGGTGGTGATCAGGAGTGCGTGCGGGACGATCCGGCCCGGTAAGCGCATGGCGGAGTTCATACTGAGGTCTCCCTCTCTCGTCTCTTCCAGGGGTGGGGGTAGCTCGAGACCGCCGTTGCGTCGGCGGTCCCGAGCGCCTTGGTGCTGTCAGCGGCCGGTGCGGGTGCGGGTCTCGGTGACGATGGCCCGCCCGTCGGGGTGGTCGCGCACGATGGAGCTCGTCCGAGCCGCTCACCCGACTCGATACCGGGGCGGGCGATCCGTGCGACGAGGTTCCGGCGGCGGAGCCGGCGGAGGTGCTCTGCGGAGTAGTACGCCTTATCCGCGCGGATCTTCGCTGGCTTCCTCCGGGGTGGTCCGCGCCGGGAACGGACGGCGGGGATGCCGAGAACTAACTTGATCTCTAGATGTTGTCTCATTTGGTGAGTCTGCGGTAGCAGATGAGGGTGCAGGCGATGCTGGTGAAGGCGAGGAAGTGGTCGGCTTTGCGTTCGTAACGTCGGTGGAGGCGGCGGCAGCCGGCGAGCCAGGCCATGGTTCGTTCGACGGTCCAGCGGTGGCGGCCCAGTCGTTGTGAGGACTCGACTCCCTTGCGGGCGATGCGGCGGGTGATGCCGCGCTCGCGTAACCATCGCCGCAGGTGGGCGTAGTCGTAGCCTTTGTCGGCGTGGAGTCTGCCGGGCTTGCGCCGTCGTCGTCCGCGGCGTGAGCGGATCGGCGGGATGCCCTTCACGAGCGGGATCAGGGCCTGGCTGTCGTGCAGGTTGGCCCCGGAGACGCCGACGGATATGGGCAGACCCGATCGTTCCGTGATCAGGTGGATCTTCGAGCCGTACTTGCCCCGGTCGACAGGATTCGGACCTGTCAGGTCCCCCTTTTCAGGGCCCGCATGTTCACCGAGTCGATCGCGCACCGCGACCAGTCCAGCTCGCCGCGGGCACCGAGCTCGTCGAGGACCAGGCGATGGAGCTTGGCCCACACTCTGGCCTTCGACCACTCCGAGAACCGCCGGTGGGCAGTCGCTCCGGACGGGCCGAACGACGCCGAAGGCAGCTGCTGCCAGGTGCAACCCGACGTGACCACGAACACGATCGCGGCCAGCACCTCCCGGTCGCCGTGCCGACGCCGACCACCGCCCTGAGGCCTCGACGACGCCTCCGGCACCACCCGCTGGAACAACTCCCACAACTCGTCCGGCACCAACCGCTCAACGATCCCCACCATGGCCAGCACTATACCGAATCGCCCAAATGAGATGACTTCTTAGACAGTCGCCTTCTGCCGACCCCGGCGAGGCGAACTGCCCCTCGGCACCATGAAGTCCACCGGAATACCGGCGGAATTTCGGTGCGGAAGTTCTAAGCAGGCTTTTATGGTCTCCGCCGGATAATTACGCGACGAGCGGTCCCGCGGCCCGTACTCGGGAGAACGCCGACCAGTTCGCCGCCGTCCTGGAGGACATCGCGGCGAACGGCCTGCCCCCGGTGGAGGACTGCACGCCGTGGGAGGAGCTCCGCGAGGCCCATCTCGCCCGGCCCGCGGCCCAGCGCCCCGCCGTCGCCTGATGGCCCCGCAGCGACGGGCCCGGATCGCGTTCTCCGATGCCGCTGCCAAGCAGTTGGAGGGCGTCACCAGCGAAGCGGACATCCGCGCTCTGGACCGGGCCCTGCTCGTCGTCTCCGTCGACCCCGAGGTGGGCGAAGCCCTTCCGGGTGACACCTCCGGCCCCCGGCTGCGCCAGTACACCGACGACATCGAGCGCGTCCGACTCCTGTACTGGGTCACGGCGCTGCGCACCGTGGTCGTCGTCGCGTACATCGAGGTCTGCCCGGTCTGCCGGTCGGCCGGTTGGACGGTCGGTTCGCGTCCTGGAGCAGCTTGCCGGTGTCGGCGGTGGCCGCGTCAGAGGTGGAGCGCCGGCTCGCCGGCGTCCCGCTGGGCGACCGAGCGGGCGGCCTGTCGGATCGCGGCGATGGTCGGTTCCTCGCGACGCTTCGTCAGCCAGGCGAGCGCGCACGTCGACGGCGACAGGTCGAGCACGTCCAGGTAGCGGATGCCGGGGCGGGGGAAGAACGTCCGGGCGGCTGCGGGGAGGAAGCACACCGCCTCGCCCTGGCCGACCGTGTGCAGCAGTGACTCCATGTCGGTCACGACGGGTCCGTACGTGACACGCCTGCCGTCGGGGCGCGGATCGACCGCCCAGAAGTTCCACCACATCCGCGGTACCTGGGCGGGTACGTCGACCACCGCCCGGTCCTCCAGCTGGGCCAGGGTGAGGTGGGGGAGGGCCGCCAGGGGGTCGTCGGCGGAGAGGCACACCACCCGCGGCTCGGTGGCCAGGTGCTGCAGCTCGATGCCGTCCGGTACGGGAGGGCGGAGGAAGACGGCGTCGATGTCCTGCCGGAGGAGGTCGGCCATGTGGTCGACGATGTTCAGGCCGAGCAGCTGCACCGTCATCTGCGGGTGCCGGTGGTGCAGTTCCAGCAGCACCGCGCGGGTGTACGGCATGGCGGCCTCCGCTCCGACGGTGCCCACCACGAGGCGGCCGTCGCTCTGACGGCACTGCGCGGCTGCCGTGCGCCGCAGTTGGTCGGTGGCCTCGATGACCAGGCGTGCTTCGGGCAGCAGCGCCCGCCCCGCCGGGGTGAGGTCGACCATGCGGCTGGTGCGGGCGAACAGCGCCATCTTCAAGCGCTTCTCCATGTCGCGGATCTGCTGGCTGAGGGCCGACTGGCTGATGAACAGCCGCTCGGCGGCACGCCCGAAGTGCAGTTCGTCGGCGAGGGCCAGGAACAGGCGCAGCTGGTGGACGCTCGGTTCTCCCGGCGCCGCGGCGCCAGGATGGGCGGTGTCAGCGCTTCGACCAGGAGTCATAAGGCGGATATTATCGGTCGCTGCGTTTTTCGAATAATTGGTCTGCTGACAGCCGCAGTTCGAGCCGTGCAAGCTGAGCCTGCCTCTGCGCCTGACCTGGGCTGAGCTGCCGTACCGGATGGCGCGGGCATGCAGCTCCCACGACAGCCGGGGATGCCGGGGACGCCGGGCGCGCCGGGCACACCGGACCAGGTGCTTGCCGCCCGGATTCCAGGGCGACGGAGCGGGGCAGGGACTCGACAACGGGGAAACGGGGGTGGCATTTCGGTGTCCGCGGCTGCCTGAGGGCGGCGGTGGACGTGCTTGTTCGCCTGCTCCCAGGGGCGCCTTCCTGGGCTGCTCGGCTTCTGCGCGTCACAGGGCAAGCGGGAAGCCGGAAGCAGCAGGCAGGAAGCGCATGGTGGCACTGCGACCCCATCGGGGTCCGATACGGGGAATTCAATGCGAAAATGGAATAGACATCTCGTTTTTCTGGTGGCCGTGTTCACCGGGATCTTCTCTCTGCTGGCGACGACGACAAGTCCTGCCGGGGCAGCCGGCCCGACGTCGCTGCCGAACACCACAAGCGCCGCTGCTGCCGGCAAGGCCAAGGCCCTCGGAATCTGGTTGCCGTGCACACCGGATGACTTCCGCAAGCAGATGACCCGCCGTCTGCTCGGACGCACCACGGATACGGTCCCGGCCGGGAGGGTGAAGAGCACCTACAACGGGACCGGCGCGGCCATCCAGATGAAGGCCACGTACGGAGAGAAGATCTCGCTGAGCGTGGAGACCTCCGTTGGCGGGTCCGTCGAGGCCGAGAAGGTCGTCAAGATCGCTCTGGAGGCCGGCTGGTCGCAGACGGTCGTCAAGGAGACGACGGAGACGAACGAGTACTCGCCCATCGTCCAACCGGGCACCTACCTGCACCTCCAACCGTTCGTGACGAACCTGTACGTCCTCTACGAGGCCGCGAACATCGAGATGATGTACTGGGTGGGCATCGTGTGGTGCCGCGGCAACGACACTCCGTCGCACCGCGTAGCCAAGATCCCGGTCGCCGAGACGATGTGCATGTGGACGGGTCCTGCCGGCACTCACTGCCCGCCTGAAGGGCGAGGCCGCAGGGGTGGCGGCGGTGCCCCCCCGCCCGGCGGCACGCCGGCGCCTCCCGCGGGCCCGCAGCCGGTCACCTCCGTCCACGGGCTGGCCGACGGCACGCTGCTGTCGACCACCGACACCGGTCGCATCTACAAGATGGTGGGCGGCGCGCCCGTGTGGCAGGCGACCTGCGGCGACGGCATCTGCACCACCACGCCCCGCCCCACCACGCAGGCCGTCATCAACGCCGGACCGGCCACGCCCCGCAACGGGGCCACCGTCATCGACCAGCGCGGGCGGATCCACCTCTTCGTAGGCGGCGCCCCTCTGTGGCAGGAGACCTGCGCCGCCCCCGTCACCTGCGGCACGCCGGTGAAGGTGTCCTCGTGGTCCGTCGACGCGCGCGATCACATGAACACCCTGCCGGCGGACGGTCAACTCGTACAGGCGAAGGCAGGCTCCACGGACCTGCCGGTGGCGGCGACCGTCGGCGGCGCGCTGATCCCCTTCGCCAGCCCGCAGGAGGTCATCGACTCCGGCCACGGCAGCAACTGGGCGGCCAAGGTGGTGGCGATCTCTCCCGGCAGTTACCACAACCTCGGGGCGATCCCCGCGGACGGCACGCTCGTACAGGGCGCCGCAGGCGGCGTCTCCACGCCCGTCGCGATGATCCTCGGTGGTGCGGCCCTCCCGTTCGACAGCCCCCAGGAGGTCATCGACTCCGGCTACGGCACCAACTGGGCCTCGAAGGTCCAAGGCATTCCGGCGCGGCACTTCCACACCCTCCCGTCGATCCCCAAGGACGGCACGCTCATCCAGGGCTCGCTGGGCTCGACTCCCGTGGCCGCGATCATGGGTGGAGGCAGGGTGAACTTCGGCAGTCCGCAAGAGGTGATCGATTCGGGCTTCGGCACGGACTGGGCCTCGAAGGTGCGGGCTGTGCCGAGCCGGGCGTTCAGCGCCCTGCCGACGCGCATGGTGGACGGTACGCGGCTGGCGAAGAGCGGAGCCACGTCGGAGGCCGCGGTCATCGGCGGCGCGCGCGTGGACTTCCACACCGAGGCCGAACGCGACGCGGCCGGGTACGGCGACAAGCCCCGCCATGTCGTTCCCGCACGGGTCTGGGACGCCATGACCACCAAGATCGCGGAGGGTACGCGGCTGGCGAAGGCCGGAGCCACGTCGGAGGCCGCGGTCATCGGCGGCGCGCGCGTGGACTTCCACACCGCCGCCGAACGCGACGCCGCGGGATATGGCGACAAGCCCCGCCAGGTCGTTCCCGCACGGGTCTGGGACGCCATGAGCACGAAAATCGCGGACGGCACGCTGCTCGGCAGGAGCGACAACACCGCGCAGGGTGCCGTGGTCGGCGGAGCCGTGGTCGCCTTCCAGAGCATGGAGGAACTGGAGGCCGCAGGCTACGGTGCCGAACCCCTGCTGATCGTGCCGCCTCGGGTGTGGGACGCCATGGGCACCAAGATCGCTGACGGTACGCGGTTGGCGAAGAGCGGAGCCACGTCCGAGGCCGCGGTCATCGGGGGCGCGCGCGTCGACTTCCACACCGCCGCCGAACGCGACACCGCCGGATACGGCGGCAACCCCCGCCAGGTCATCCCCGCACGAGTCTGGGACGCCATGACCACCAGAATCGCCGATGGCACCCGCATCAAGGACGCGGGCTCCACCGGCCAGGCAGCCATCGTCGGAGGCGCAAAAATCACCTTCGCCAACATCGAAGAACTCACCGCCAGCGGCTACGCCAACCGACCCATGCAAGTTGTTCCACAACGCATCTGGACCGCACTCACCACCAGAATCGCCGACGGCACACGCATCAAGTCGCCGGACGCGGCCACCGTTTGGCTGATGGGCGAAGGCCAGCGGGTGGTAACGACCGAGACCACGGGGGCCTGGACGATTCCGCAGCGCGTGATCGACTCCATCCCGCTTCGCTGACACAGGCACGGGTGACGTAGGCCCTTGCGCTGCCGAGTCGGCCCGAAGTCCGCCGACCGGGTGGGGCTGCGGAATCGTCCGCCGGCGCTCCGGGACGCCCGGGAGTGCCGGCGGACACCCCCGCCCGGGGCGTGACGGATGCTCAGACACTCAAATGAACAACACACGCCGCGCTCCGCAGGCTCCTGCCTCGCGGAGCGCGGCCGCATGTCCACGAGCGTGTGACCGCTTCCGCGCCCTTCCTGAGCTTGGCTGCGGACCGTCGCCAGGTCCGCCTGGAGCAGCTGGTCCGGATGCTGCACACCCCAGTCACCCTGGACGACGGCCGCACCGTCGACGTCGCCGCCTCGATCGGCGCAGCGGCCCCGGACATGCTGGGCACCCGCGACCTGGCCGCGTTGCACAGGGCGGCCGGCGCTGCTCTCTATAGCGGGAAGCACTCTGGCCGGGCGGTCCTCGCGACGGCTGAGCAGGCCGCGGTGCCGTCCATCAACGGACGCCGGGCCGGCCGCCCGGGAACAGCGGTATGGGGCGAGCAGCATGAGTGAGGTTGATCCTGGGGAGTGGACACCGGGTTTCATGCGACGAGTGACAGCGTACGTGTCGTGTTGAGTTGTTGTTCGGACTCGGCTGGGGTGCGGTAGCCGAGTGCGGAGTGGCGACGGCGCCGGTTGTAGTACGACAGTCAGCGGAACAGCTCGAGCCGGGTCTGTGCCTTCGATGTCCAGCGGCGTCCGTGAAGCAGTTCGCGTTTGAGGCCCTGGAAGAAGGACTCTGCGAGGGCATTATCGTAGCTGGAGCCGACGCGGCCCATGCTGCGGCGGATGCCGTGCCGCAGGCAGACCTCGGCGAAGGTTGCCGCGTTGTACTGGGCGAGTTCAACCGGTCGTTGCAACACCGGGCTGCTGCAGTGAGCGTAGCTGTTCGTCGAAGGCCTCTGCTGGGGTCTTCGAGCCGAGGATCTTGCGGGGGCGGTTATTGATCGCCAGGGCGACGGCTTCGAGGTCCTCGGCGGACCACCGGGACAGGTCGGTGCCCTTCGGGAAGTACTGACGCAGCAGCCCGTTCGTGTTCTCGTTCGTGGGTCGCTGCCAGGGCGAGTGCGGATCGGTGAAGAACACCTTCGTCCCGGTCTCGAGCGCGAACTGGGCATGCCCGGAGAGTTCCTTCCCGCGGTCCCAGGTCAGTGTCTTGCGGAGCTGCTCGGGCAGCTTCGTCATCGACACCGTCAGGGCAGTGCTCATCGCGACGGCGCCGTAACCGCCCAACGCCGGGCCGTTCTTCACCGGCGGCAGATGCACCAGGAGGGTGGATCGGCTACTGCGCTCGACGAGCGTGCCGATCGCGGACCGGCCCGTCCCGATGATCAGATCGCCTTCCCAATGCCCCGGGACCGCGCGGTCTGCGGCCTCTGCAGGACGTTCACTCAGGACGACATCCGCGGTGACATGCCCTTGCGGCTTGTTCCGTGACCTCCACCGAGGCTCTCGAAGCGCCCGTCCGGTGCGCAGGCAGGCGACCAGCTCACGCTTGAGCGCACCGCGGCCCTCGATGAACAGCGACTGGTAGATCGCCTCGTGGCTGATGCGCATGGACTCATCCTCGGGGAAGTCGGCCTTGAACCGGTGCGAGATCTGTTCCGGGCTCCATGGTGTCGCGCACCGCCTGTCTTGCCGGTGTGGCTTGTTCAGCCCTTTCCACGGCGGCGTCTGCGGTCCTGCGACGACCGTCCCGTCAGGCCGGTGAACGTTCCCCGACAACCTCTCCTGAAGGTACTCAGAGGGCGGTTCGTGAGTTGATGTCCATTTCCGGGTGGGGCTGGGGCAGGGCTGCTGGTCACGGCGCTCGGTCGGCTACTGCTTCCTGGTGAAGCTGCCGGCGTCGATCTCGGCGAGGACATCGAGCTTGACCAGGCGTTTCAGCTTGGCGCGGGTGCCCTCGATGTTCTTGGGCAGTAGTTCGTGGTCGAGGGCTTCGCAGACATCGCGAGCCCGGAGCTGGCCGGTGGCCTCGTTGAAGACGGCGAGGGTGCGGGGGTAGTCCGGGTGCTCGGGCAGGTCGGGCGAGACCGGGTGGTTGGGGAGCCGTTCGCCCAGGGCGGTGACGGTCTTGCGGGTGGTGGCCAGGTGTTCGAGGTGGGTCTCGGCTTCCCGCAGTCGAGTCTGCAGTTCGACGATCTGTGTGCGGAGGTCGTCGGCCAGGGCCCGGGCGGCGTCCTCCTGGATGCCGAGCGCGTCGAGGAGGGGCTGGATGTTCACGCGGTCACCGTCTGCGGGTCGCGCCAGGTGGGAGTGTTCGCGCCGGTGAGCCGGCGGGCCATGACCTGGGTCATCGCCGAGTAGACGCGGGACGCGGAGGAGGCCGGGCGTGCTCGTAGTCGCGGACCAGGCGCCGGTGCAGTATCAGGATCCCGAAGGTCTGCTCGACCCTCCACCGCTTCGGCTGCGGGACGAACCCCTTGTCCTGCGGGTTGCGTTCGACGATCTCGACGTCGATCCCGAGCGAGGAGCCGTGGGCGACCACGGCGGTCTTGAAGCCCTGGTCGACCAGCGCCTTCTCGACGGCGCCTCCGGCGTTCTCGGCGACCTGGTCGAGCAGGGCGATGCCCGCGGCGTTGTCATGCGCGCTCGCGGCGAGGACGATGACGGCGATGACCAGGCCCAGCACGTCCACGGCCAGCCCCCGCTTGCGGCCCGGCACCCGTTTCGCAGGATCCCGGCCGGTCGTCGAGGCGGGGACCCCGGCAGCCGCGTGGACGCTCTGGGTGTCCAGCACCACCAGGGTCGGGTCCTCTAATCGGCTGGCCTGTTCACGGACCTGGCAGCGCAGGAGTTCATGGATGATTTGGTCAGTCCCGTCGTCGCGCCAGGCGGCGAAGTAGTAGTACGTCGCGCTCTTCGGCGGCAGGTCGTGGGGGAGGTAGGCCCACTGGCAGCCGGTCCGGCCCTGGTAGAGGATCGCGTTCACGATCTCCCGCATCGCATAGGCGCCCTGGTGGCCGCTGACCGAGCGGTGCCGGTCCTTCCAGGCTGTGATCACCGGCTCGATCAACGACCACTGCCTATCCGATAAGTCGCTTGGGTACGGCTTCCGTTCACTCACCCCGCCACCCCAGCAGACCACCGGCCGCGGACCAGCGGACTCCACCCGCACCCACACCATCAGGCGACGACAGAAACACTCAAAGACTCACGAACCGCCCTCTCACTCCGCTCTATTCGCAACGAATGCAGGAGGAAAAGCGGGTTTCGGGCGCGGGGCGGTACTGCTGGCACAGGAGAGGATCGTGGGCAAGCAGGCCGTCGCGGCGCTGCGCGAGCCCTCATCCGCAGGCGCTGGCCGTGCCGTTGAAGTGCGCACGCCGCGTACGGTCTTCTGCGACGTCGCTAGGCTGATCACAGGGTGCGGTGCTTCCCCCGTGGCGCCGCACCCCTCGATGAAGGGCCGTTCCGTACCCCGTTCCCGAGCCTGCTGAGCGGCCCTGACCGCGTTTCGAGCAGTCTCGGTCAGCTCGCGGTCGGCGGTCGCCGAGCAGGTGGAAGTGAGTGGCGGAGCGGGTACCTACCGTGTTTTCACCCAGCTCAATCGTGTTGATCCTCACTGCGTCAGAGGTGATCGATCAGGCTAGCTTTTCTTGGTGTGACTGACTCTCAGATTCCGGATTCCGCATCCGTTTCCCTCGCGCCCGTCTCCGCCGCTCTCGCCGACGTCCTGTTCGCCGGGCAGCTGGATACGACTCACGAGCGGTGGAGGCGCCTCTTCAGCTCCGCCCCGTTCCGCTTCGAGGAAGGGCTGACCCACCGAGAACGAATAAACCTGAGTTACGACCGGCTCCGGCTGGTCAACGAGGCGGTAGAGGCTCCACTGGCCCTCGCGAGCGACCCGGCCGAACTCACCGCCATCCACGAGTGGGCCGGTGCGGTCGACCCGGGCATGGCCACCATCGTCTCCATCCACTACAACCTCTTCTTCGGGAGCCTGGTCGACCACGAGGCGGCCGGGCGAGACCTGGGCGAGTACGTCCGCGCTAAGCGCATAGGTACGTTTCTCTGCACCGAGGTTGCCCATGGCAATGACGCCGTACATATGGAGACCACGGCGACGTTCGACCGAGCGGCGCGCGAGTTCGTGCTGAACACCCCGCACGCGGGGGCGCAGAAGTTCATGCCGAACACCGGCCCGGCCGGCGGGGCGAAGGGTGCAGTCGTCGCGGCCCGCCTGATCGTCGACGAAACCGACCACGGCGTCTTCCTGTTCCTGACACCGCTCAGCGACCGCGACGGCAACCCCCTGCCTGGCGTGGAGGTACGGCCACTGCCCCAGACGACCAGCAGCCCCGTCGACCACTGCGCCACGACGTTCCACGATGTCCGCCTGCCATTCGACGCTCTCCTCCAGGGCGACCACGGCCGCCTCACCCCGGATGGCGAGTTCACCAGCGCGCTCGGAAGCCCCCGCCGCCGGTTCCTGGAGTCCATCGGACGGGTCACGATGGGCAAGCTGTGCATGACCGCCCACAGCCTCGGCGTCATGCGGCACGCTCTCGACGTCGCCATGCGCTACGCCCACACCCGGGTGACCTCGGGCATGACGAAGGGGCAGCGAGTGCCGCTGATCGCGCACCGCGGGCACCACAAGCCCCTGCTCGACGCCGTGGCAACGACCTACGCCGCCACGCTGCTCCAGCGGTCGGTCGTGCGGCAGTGGGACCGGGCGACCGGTGAGGAACGCGAGGCGTACGAGCGGCTGACGGCGATCAGTAAGGCGTGGATCACCTGGCGCGCCCGGGCGGTCATGACCGAGTGCCGCGAACGGTGCGGCGCCCAGGGCCTGATCCAGGCGAACGGCATCGCGCTGCAGCTCGCCTCGATCGAGGGCACGATCACGGCCGAGGGCGACAACACGGTGATCATGCAGAAGGCCGGGGGCGAGATGCTGCTCGGCGGTGTCGACCTCAAGCCGGAGAGCGAGATCGCGGCCGAGGACCGGGAGCTGACCGATCCCCAGTTCCTCCAGGACCTCCTTGCCGACATCGAGCGCATATCCCACACCCGCGCGAAAGCCCGGCTCAGGAAGCGCGCCACCTCCCCGCTGGCCCGTTGGAACGCGTCGGTGACGCCCGCCGTGGCGTTGGCGGACGCACACGTCCACCGGCTCGCCGCCGAGTCCCTGCTGACCGCCGCTGATCAGCTTCCCTCCGGACTGCCGGCGGACCTGCTGCGCGGGCTGCATGCCCTGTTCGCCCTGCGCCGGGTCGCCGCGCACAGCGGGGACCTGCTGGTACGGGGGCGGTTGACGGCCGATCAGGTCGAGAGCCTGCTTGACGCCGTTGAGGAGGTTCTCGGCACCTTGGAGCCGCACGCGCTCACCCTGACCGGGGCGTTCGGTATATCCGAGGAGATTCTGGCGACGCACCCGATGCTCAGCGCCTGACCAGGGCGGTGAAGGAGGGGAATCGGCCCCGGCCGCCGAGCGGGGCGGCGGCCGGAGCGACGGGTCAGAGGTACAGGGAGCGGTGCATCGTGTACATGAACCAGTCACCGGTGCTCAGGGCAAAGCAGAACTTGTCGCGGTAGGCCACGTACTCGGAGTGCTGCGCGGCGTCGAGGGAAATCTCCCGCGCCGCCCCGGCCGGTGCCGCCTCCCGCAGTGCCGCGAGCAGGGTGAGGGGCGCCGGTATCTGCAACGCCCGCAGGACCCGGCGGACATTGTCGACCATGTCTCGGTCCCGTCCAGGATCCCTGATCTCGTGGAGCGCTCCGGCCAGCGGACCGCTCAGGTCCTTCTCGGCCTCTATGAGCAGCGTGAGGCACTCCGTCAGGTTGCTGAGGCTCTCGACGCTCACCTCTACTGCGTACAGGCTGATCAGCGGCTCACCGCTGGGGCTGTGGAGGCGGTAGCCCTCCGGCTCCTGACGTGACGCGACCAGCTCGAATGCGGACGGCGTGTGCCAGCTGAGGAATTTAGGGATTGCCGCCTGGATGTCGCCCCAGCCCTCGTAGGCCCGGCGGATCGTCTCGGCCTGGTCCTGAGGAAGGTGGTCGAGGTGGAGGTAGTACAGGGAGTGGAGAAGGGGTTCCTCCATCTCCAGGAACCGCGTCATGAAAACGGGGTCCTTCGGTATCAGAATGTGCATCACAGCTCCTCAGCGCCAGGTTCGAAAATGAGTGTCAGGATGCTCGCGCCGGTGGTCCGCGAGGTCAGCAGGTGCGCGGTCCCGCCGCCGAGTGCCGGGTGGTGCAGCGGCAGGGACGCGCCGTCGAGCCCGCTGCCGGCCTCCTCGATCCCCCGCAGCCGGGCGTCATCGGCATCCTCGGACAGGAAGCGCAGAGCCGCGCTGTCCCGCTGTGCGCGGTGGCACATGAGCTTGACCTCGGTCAGCAGGCGCGGGGCCCATGCCTGCTCCCAATCCAGCAGGACCTTCTCCGCGTCCGGCCTGAACAGCGCCCAGCGCCACAGGTTGGCCGGCGGACCGCCCTCGGGGAACAGCGCCGCGAAAGCGGCGTTGGCGGCCACCCTGCGCCCGTCAGGGGTGATCGCGCACGCGATCTCGCGCTGACCGTCGATCAGGCGGGCCAGGTACGGGGAGGGCGCTGCGACAGGCAGCACCGGCTCGGTCCGGAACAGCTCTAAGTGCCCGATGGCGGTGTCCTCGGCACTGAAGCCGAGCAGCTGGGTGAAGCTTCCCCTTGATTGTGGACACCTGGAGACTGGGACCCGAGGTTCCAGAGGAAGTAGCACCAGGTGGGAAGCAAGTACACGAAGCGGTACACCGAGGAGTTCAAGCGGG
>NZ_JBEXSI010000070.1:0-30039 GCF_040613515.1 Streptomyces sp. NPDC006261 | reverse complement strand
GTCAACTTCATCACCACGATCATCTGCATGCGCGCTCCCGGCATGACGATGTTCCGCATGCCGATCTTCACCTGGAACGTCCTGCTGACCGGTGTGCTCGTCCTGCTCGCGTTCCCGGTCCTGGCCGCCGCTCTGCTGGCCCTGGAGGCGGACCGCAAGTTCGGCGCCCACGTCTTCGACCCCGCCAACGGCGGCGCGCTGCTGTGGCAGCACCTCTTCTGGTTCTTCGGACACCCCGAGGTCTACATCATCGCCCTGCCGTTCTTCGGGATCGTCACCGAGATCCTCCCGGTCTTCAGCCGTAAACCGGTCTTCGGCTACATCGGCCTGGTCGCCGCCACCATCGCCATCGCGGGCCTCTCCGCGACCGTCTGGGCGCACCACATGTTCGTCACCGGTGCGGTTCTGCTGCCGTTCTTCTCCTTCATGACCTTCCTCATCGCGGTTCCGACCGGGGTGAAGTTCTTCAACTGGATCGGCACCATGTGGAAGGGGTCGATCTCCCTCGAAACACCGATGCTCTGGTCGATCGGATTCCTGGTCACCTTCCTCTTCGGCGGTCTGACCGGCATCATCCTCGCCTCGCCCCCGCTGGACTTCCACGTCTCCGACTCGTACTTCGTCGTCGCGCACTTCCACTACGTGGTCTTCGGCACCGTGGTCTTCGCGATGTTCGCCGGATTCCACTTCTGGTGGCCGAAGTTCACCGGGAAAATGCTGGACGAGCGCCTCGGCAAGACAACTTTCTGGACGCTGTTCGTCGGCTTCCACGGCACGTTCCTGGTGCAGCACTGGCTCGGTGCCGAGGGTATGCCCCGCCGCTACGCGGACTATCTCGCGGCGGACGGCTTCACCGCGCTGAACACGGTCTCCACCATCGCTTCCTTCGTACTCGGCCTCTCCCTCCTGCCGTTTTTCTACAACGTCTGGAAGACCGCCAAGTACGGGAAGAAGGTCCTGGAGGACGACCCGTGGGGTTACGGCCGTTCGCTGGAATGGGCGACCTCGTGCCCGCCGCCGCGGCACAACTTCGTCACCCTGCCGCGGATCCGCTCCGAGTCCCCGGCGTTCGACCTCCAGCACCCGTCGCTGCGGGCGATCGACGAGACCGCCAACCGGCCCGACGCCTCCGCCACCGTGGCACCGGGGGACAAGCAGGAGTGACCGTGGCCCGCCCCGCCCCACAGAGCCCGACGAGAGGAGGACGTGTGAACCCCGACAAGGACAGCGCCCGCGGCCTGGCCCAGCTGGAGGGCTACCTGCTGTGGAACGCCGAGGTCGAGAGGGCGCGAGCGCAGGCGCGCCGTTTCACCGGCGAACTGCCCTGGCTCACCACCGCCCAGCGCCAGGACGTGGAACGGGTCTACCTCGCCGACCGGGTCGCCGTCTCCCGCGAGTCACTCACCCGCGTCCGTGACCGGGCGGTCGAACTGCGCGGGGAGTACACCGCGCGGTACGAGCGGCTCCGGGCCCGCTGCGTCGCGCTCTCGGTCGTGGCGGTGGGCGCGGTCACCGGCATCGGTACGTCACTGACGCTGCTGCTGCGCTGAGCCGGCCGGGATCCGGTGCGGCCCGGCCGCGGCCGCACCGGATCACGCCCGCGCAAGCGGTCGGCAGGAGCCATCAGGCGAGCACCGGAACGCGCGGACGCGCGGTGCGCCGCATCGAGAGCGGCCGGATGCGCCGCGATCCGTTCGGCGTGCGACGCGGGCGGAGCGGCGCTGCGGTCGTGGAGGTGGACCGCACAGGCCGTCGTCGTGTCCACGAGACGCTCAGAGCACCGGCGACCTCCTCGAAATCGGCCGTGCGCCCGGCGACCGGCGGGAGTTCGGCCGCCGAAAGATCCAGCGCGGATCGCGCGAGGGCCGACAGGGCGAAGCGGATCCGCCGGGGGGGCACCATCGGCCGGGCGCTGCTACCAGTCTGGGACACCGAGGTGGAGGCGGTGCCCGGCCCTCATGTCCGCCAGGTGAAAGGTCACCGCGCGGTGGTCAGCGCGCGCCGAACTTCTGCGTCCACACAGGCCCGCCGCCGGAGTCCACCTTCCCTATGCCCATCTCCTTGAAGGAGCAGTTCAGGATGTTCGCGCGGTGCCCCGGACTGTCCATCCACGCCTGCATCACATCGGCCGGCGTCCGCTGCCCCTTGGCGATGTTCTCGCCGTAGGTGCTCCACCGGTATCCGGCCGCGGTGATCCGGTCGCCCGGGTCGGTGCCGTCCGGGGACGTGTGCGAGAAGTAGCCCCGGGACGCCATGTCGGCGGAGTGCCGCTGCGCCGCGGTCGCCAGCAGGTCGTTGGAGGTCACCGGACCGCAGCCCTCCTTCGCCCGCTCGGCGTTGACGATCTGGAGGACCTGGCCGCCCTCCGACGCCTCAGGAGCGGGCGCGGGCGGCGGTGGGGGCTCGGGTGCCGGGGCGGCCGTGCTGGGGGCGGGGGGCCGGGTGCTCTTCGTCGGCGAGGGCCTGGGCTTCGGCTTGCGCGAAGGGCTCGCCGACGGCGAGGCACTGGCCGAGGGCGAGGCGGCCGAGGCGGAAGCCGACGGCGACGGTGTCGTCGGCGAGGGGGAGGGGGCGGCCGTCGTGGGGAGGACCGCGCCATCGGTGGGAACCCCGGCGCTCAAAGTTCTCGCGTCCCGCTCCTCGCCGTCGGTGTAGAGGTGCACGGCCGCGCCGCCGCTACCCAGCGCCGCGACGGCGACCACGGCGGCGATGGCCGAGTTGCGGCGCCGCCGCCGTACCTGACCGCGCCTGCGCTCGGCCCGTCCGGCCCCGGCCGTGGAGTCCGTGGCGAGGTGCGCGGCCGTCGGCAGCAGGTCCGGGGCCATCGCCCCTGCGGCGGCCGCGGCCACCGGGACCAGCGCCAGGCCCACCAGCAGTCCCTCCGCCGGTACGAGCCCCGAGCCGTGGCCCGAGCAGACGGTGCACTCACGGGCGTGGCGGGCCAGCCGCTTGCGCCACAGGGCGGACGGAATCCCGTCCCAGCCGGCGAGGATGTCCTCCAGCAGTACGCACGGCGGGTCGGCCGCCAGTGCGCCCACCACGACCCTGGCCGCCTCCAGCTGCGCCTTCATCCGCTGGACGCGTACGGCCGTGTGCTGGGCGGAGAGCTCCAGGGCGGCCGCGACCTCGGTCCGTGACAGCTGGCCCGCCGTCTCCAGCCACCACAGCGACAGCAGCGCGCGGTCGTCCTCGTCCAGCCACCGCGTCGCCTCCGCCACCTGGCGCCGCTGCCCGGTCAGCCCGAGCCGCAGAATGGTCAGCTCGACGAAGTCCGCGCGCGGATCGACCAGGTCGAACGCGTCGTCCAGCCGGTCGGCGGACACGGCCCCCGACCGGCCCTCGCGCCAGTGCCTGCGTATCTCGTTCATGGCTATCGCCACCAGCCAGGAACGGAATCTCTTCGGGTCACGGAGTTCGGGCAGGCTGCGCAGCATGCGCAGCACCGTCTCCTGCACCACGTCGTCCACGTCCGCGTGCCCGTTCAACGCCCGGCCGACGACGTTGTACAGCAACGGCAGATACGACGCGACGAGCCGGTCCTTGGCCTCCTGGTCGCCGTTCCGCGCCGCCGCGATCAAGGCCGTCCCGTGATCCTTGCCCATGCTGTGCTCACTCTTCCGGGGTCCGGTGCTGTCACTTCCCACACTCGGGAGATGCGACGCGGGCCGGACGATAACAAGAATCCGATGAGCGCCCCGGATTTCTTCCGGAGCGCGCAACGGGTCCGTGCCACAGGACACCTCCTGTGGCACGGACCGAGTCGCGACCCGTCGCGACGGGTTACGAACGGACAGGGGCCGGCCGGTCACCGGCGGCCGCGGTCAGGAGCGCGGCGGTCCGTCCTGGCCGCGCTCCGTACCGAACTGCTGCCTGAGCCTGTCCTGGGCGGTGTCGACGTGGCCGCTGTACTTGCCCTTGGTCCGGTCGTCGGCCATGTCTCCCGCCTTGTCGACGCCCTTGCCTGCCTGGTCCTCGTGGCCCTTGAGCATCTTCTTGATCTTGTCCAGTGCGGACATGCCTGGTCCTCCTCGCCTCTGCGCCCCCACCCATCAAGGGTCACCGCACCCGGCCCGGCCCGCATCCGGGCGCCGCGGAGTCCGCACGGTGGACAGGGAGGTGTGAAGCCGCGCCGACTGGGCAGATACCGGTCACCTGGAGGAGGTGGTGGCCATGGGCCGCATCCGCATCGTTGTCCGTCGACCCCCGCCCCCGTCCGGGCCGCCCCCGCTCGACCTGCGGACCCCTTCCGGCCGGCCGCTGCCCTACTGAGCGCGTACGGCGGCCGGTCACCGACCCTGGCGCGGCGGATCGTCGTCGTACCGCGCCGAGGGCGGTCCCGGCAGCGGGGCGAGCTGCTCCACCAGCGCTTCCAGCTCCACCACCGCGTGCTCCGTCTCACGACGGATGTTCTGGTGCTCGGCCACGATCGCCCCGAGCAGCAGGGCCGTGAGCGCCACACATCCGTTCAGTACGGTGAGATTGGCCATGATCTCCATGAGCGTATGGCCCGAGAACGGCCCCAGCCCGTCCGTACCGGCGGTGATCGCCAGCACCGACACCAACAGGGCACAGGGCGCGCTGCCGGGCAGCTGGAACCGGAGCGCCGCCCAGATGATCACCGGGAACACCAGGTAGATCATGGAGAGCGAGCTCCGGGTGGAGAAGAACCCGGCCACGACCACGACGACCGAGAGAAGGCACGCCTCCGGCCACCGGTCGGACAGCCGCGGCCATCGCGCCCGGCTCAGCACCAGCAGTACGGGGGTGACCACGAGGACCCCCATGGCGTCCCCGGCCCACCATGACGACCAGACCAGCCAGAAGCGCCCCGGCGGGACCTTGTCGTCGAGCATCAGCGTCGCGCTGCCTGCGGTGGCGCTGATCAGCATCCCGGCGAACGCGCCGAGGAAGACCAGGCAGACCCCGTCCCGCAGCCGGGCCAGATCGCTGCGGAACCCCACTCTGCGCAGCAGCGCATAGGCGGCCAGCGGCGCGAGGGTGTTGCCGAGGACGATGCCCATACGGGAGACGGTGAACGCGTCACCGATGGCGGAGACGGTGAAGAGCGCACCCAGGGCGATGCCCGGCCAGATCCGGGCACCGAGGTACAGCAGGGCGGCGAGCGAGATACCGGTGGGCGGCCAGAGCGGGGTCACCACGGCGCCGTCGACCACCACCTGGCGCGTCAGCCCGAGCCGCCCCGAGAGGTAGTAAGCGCCGGCCACGCCCAGGATCTGCGCCAGGTACACGGCCCGACGTCTGGCTTCCTCGCTGCGGATCACAGCACTCATCAGACACCGACCGCGCGGAGGCGGCAGGCGGTGACACGCGCCTTACGCCCCCGGCGTCACCGCGCCCGGGCCGACGCGTGCCGCAGGACGAGTACGGCCGCGTCGTCCTCGTGGCCCGTCAGCTCCGCCGCCCCGAGGACACCGTCGGCCAGCGCGTCCGCGCTCTCCCCGGCATGGGCGGCGACCAGCCGCCGCACCCGCTCGAGGCCGTTCTCGATCAGCAGCGACGGGCCCTCGACGACCCCGTCGGTGAGCAGCACGATTGCGCCGTCCGCGTCCAGGGTCCGCCGGGTGACGGGATACCTCTCGCCCGTCTGGATGCCCAGCGGCAGGCCTCCCGGGTCCTCCGTGACGCCCGAGCGCCCGTCCACGGTCGCCCACACGCTGGCCACATGCCCGGCCCGAGCACTGTGCAGCTCCCAGGTGTGCGGGTCCAGCCGCAGGAACGTACAGGTCGCGAAGAGACCCGAGTCCACGGACAGCAGAAGATCATTGGTCCGGGCCATCACCTCACTCGGGTCGGAGACCGTCCCCGCGATCGCCCGCATCGCGATGCGGACCTGCCCCATGAAGGCGGCCGCCTCCACGTCGTGCCCCTGCACGTCACCGATCGCGAACCCCAGAGCGCCGTCCGTCAGCGGGAAGCCGTCGTACCAGTCACCGCCGATGTCCAGGCCGTCACGGGCGGGCGCGTACCGCGCCGCGGACCGGAGCCCGGCCAGTTCGGGAAGGGTCGCCGGAAGCATGTCGCGCTGTAGGGCCTGCGCGAGTTCTACTCTGGCCTGGTGGAGTTCCACCTCCCGCCGAGCGCGGGCAGTGAGGCTCTGCAACGTAGTCAGCAGGTCCTCGGCGCTTACCGAGCGGGGAGTCCGACGCCGGTTCATGGGCTGCTCCGCGGTGCGTGAGTCCCTGAATCATATGGCGCCCGCCCCCCGGCGGCGACTGCACCGATGAGCGGGAACACACCCCTCCCGCCCGGGACTGCTCGGCGCCGCGGGCCCGCAGGTGGCCGGATGGCCCCGCACGCCGGGCCGTTGTCAGTGGCCGGTGGGATGCTGCCTTGCATGGACGAGCTGATGAGGCAGCGACGGGTGTACGGCACCGACCACGACGATCCGCACCCCGGCCCGAAGCCGGGCCACGACTACCGGGAGCTGGTCGGCGGCCCGCTCGACGGGCTGCTCCTGGACGTCACCGGCTGGAGCGAGACGGCCCTGCGCGAGGGGGCCGGTCTGGTCACGGAGATAGGCGCCTACGGACCGGGCGGCCGCGCCGAGTACGGGCCCCGCTCACTCGACGGCCACCAGTGGGACTGGCGGGGCGACGTGCGCTAGGAGCGGCCGGAGGGGGGTCACACGGACGCCGCGTCGAGCACCGTCGCCCGGAACGCGCCGACGATCGGCCGCGGATCCGTGGGTGTCAGGCGGCCCACAGCCTCCGCCGGCGGAGAGCCCTCGGGCAGCACCAGCAGGTCCTCCAACAGGAGCGCCGAGCGCAGATCCGGATCGTCCTCGGCCGGGGCTCCTGCACCAGCGCGACGTCCAGGCTCGGCTGCCTCAGCCCCTCGAATGCTCGGCGCTGCGCTGCCGGTCCCGTTCGGACAGGGTGAGACCGAGGCCCTTCTCCAGCTGCGCGATCTGCCGGCTCAACGGGGACTGCGAGCTACGGGACCGGAGACGACGAGGCCGCCGGCCCTCGTCCAGGGCATGTACGCCGACGGCCTCGCTGCCCTGAAGCAGTCGCTCACCGGCTGCACACCGCGGGCACCCGGCACGCTCCGGGTGTCCGCCGGCGCCCGCGCACCGGCGGACCGGGGGAGGGGAGGGGGAGGCACCCGGCGTCCGATAGGTTCTCCGGTCATGTGGGTTTCGAGTGCTGTCGGATACCGTCGGCTGGGTGCGGCAGCCGCCCTGGTGACCGCCGTGGGCGGCTGGATCTCCGGAAAGCTGCCGGCCCACGACCCCTGGGGCCTGTGGGTCGACCACGGCTCCACCGTGCGGACGGCCGCCGCCGTCCTCGCCTACGCCGGACTCACCGTGCTCGTCGTCGCCTGGTGGCAGTACGGCAGAACCGCCTCCTCCGTAGGCGAGACGCTCACCACACTCGCCTGGTGGACCGCGCCGTTCCTGCTCACGCCCCCGCTCTACAGCGCCGACGTCTACAGCTACATCGCCCAGGGGGCGATGGTCATCGAGGGCCACGACGTCTACACCGTCGGCCCCTCCAGCCTGGACCCCGCCGGAATCGGCGGCGACGCGGCGGCGAGCGTCGGCAACCACTGGCGCGACACCCCGGCCCCGTACGGCCCGCTCTTCCTCCTGTTGTCCGCCGCCGTGGCGAAGACGACCGGCGGCACCATCGTTCCCGCCGTCCTGGCGATGCGGCTCATCGCGCTCGCCTCACTCGTCCTCATCGTCTGGGCCCTGCGCCGGCTGGCCCGGGAACACGGCACCAGCGAGAGCCGCGCCCTGTGGCTGGGGGCGCTCAACCCGCTCCTGCTGATGCACGTCGTCGCGGGCATGCACAACGACGGCCTGATGATCGGCCTCATGCTGGCCGGGCTCGCGTTCGCGCTGCGCGGCCGATGGGTGGCCGGCAGCGCCCTTGTCGGGCTCGCGATGATGGTCAAGTCCCCGGCGGCCGTATCGCTGCTGTTCATCGGCGTCACCGTGCACGCCTCGGCGACCGGGCCGCAGCTACGGCGGTGGGCCAAGGGGCTCCTCGCGCCCGGCCTCGTCGCGTGTGCCGTCGCCGGATCGGCGACCCTGGTCAGCGGCACCGGCTTCGGCTGGCTCAGGACCCAGGGCGTCGCCGGCAACATCCACACGGCGCTCTCCGTCGTCAGCGACCTCGGCCTCGGCCTGGGCGAGCTGGGCCGCCTGCTCCTGGGTACCGACCCCGAACCGGTCAAGTCCGCCGTACAGACCCTCGGCCTGGCGGCGGCGGTCGCCCTGATCGTCCTCCTGGCCCGGAGGTCGATGAACGGCCACCTGCCACCGGTCCACGCCCTGGGCCTGGGGCTGCTGGCGCTGGTCGCGCTCTCACCCATGGTGCAACCCTGGTACCTCCTGTGGGGGCTGGTGGTCGTGGCCGCCACCCAGCAGCACGGCCGGGTCCCCGCGGTTCTCGTCGTGCTGTCGGCGGCGCTCGTCTACGAGACCCACCCCACCGGAGCCACCCCGCCCTACGGGTTCGCCCTCGCCGGAATCGCGGCCCTCATCGCCACCCTCCTCATCCGCCATGCCCCCTTCCTCCCGGAAGCCCCGCCGGCGCCCGGACCACGCAGCGGCCACCTGGACGCCCCGCTGAACACCGAGGCCCCGCAGGGCACCGCCTAGATAATCCCTCGACGCCTCCCACGGGCCTCCAGTACGCTGATCACGTCCTGTTGTCTCCGATAGAGGTGGACGTTGCGCATCTGAGGTCCGCGATCATCACGCGGTACGGCCTGGCCCGTACACCGGTCACGACGCTTGTCGGCATGTCTGCCGCCCGTGACTTCCGCGTGGATGCGACCTCGGTGCTGAGCCGTCCCTCACCTGCACAGGACTTCTCATCCCACCACTCTCCGGCCACCGAGCCGGGTCGCCGCGTGCTGTTCGCATACGAAGCCCCCCGTTCCCCACGCTTCCGACTGCGAGCTACCCGCCATGAGCCATCCCACCGCGCCCAGCGCCTCCGTGGCCGTCTCCCACCTCACCTTCCGCTGGCCCGACGGCACCAGCCTCTTCGACGGGCTCTCCCTCACCGTCCCCCGGGGCCGCACCGGACTGGTCGGCACCAACGGCACCGGCAAGTCGACCCTGCTGCGCCTGCTCGCCGGACACCTGCGCCCCTCGGAGGGATCCGTCACCGTGGGCGGCAACCTCGCCTACCTCCCGCAGAACATCACCCTGGACACGGAGCTGCGGGTCGACGGGGCGCTCGGTATCGCCCAGCGGCGGGCCGCCCTGCGCGCCATCGAGTCCGGCGACGTACGGGAGGAACACTTCGAGACGGTCGGCGACGACTGGGACGTCGAGGAACGCGCCCTGGCCACCCTCGGCTCCCTCGGACTCGGCGCCGTCGGACTGGACCGCACCGTCGGGCAGCTGTCCGGCGGGGAGACCGTCCTGCTGCGCCTGGCCGCACTGCTGCTGGAACGCCCCGACGTCCTCCTCCTCGACGAGCCCACCAACAACCTCGACCTGTTCGCCCGCCGCAGGCTCCACGACGCCGTCGACTCCTGGCGCACCGGCATCCTGATCGTCGTCAGCCACGACCGGGACCTGCTGGAGCGGGTCGACCGCATCGCCGAGCTGCGATCGGGAGTGGTGAGCTGGTACGGGGGCGGCTGGTCCGCCTACCAGGAGGCCCTCGCCACCCAGCAGGAGGCCGCCGGCCGGATGCTGCGCTCCGCCGAGGCCGACGTGCGGCGCCAGCGGCGCGAGCTGGAGGAGACCCGGACCAGGGTGGCCCGCCGCCAGCGCCACGACAAGAAGCTGGACGGTCAGCGAAAGGCCCCGCGCATCGTCGCCGGGGAACGCAAGCGCTCGGCCCAGGAGTCCGGGGACCGGCTGCGCGGGCTCCACGAGGACCGGCTCGACGAGGCCCGCGAGCGCCGGGAGGAGGCGGCAGAAGCCGTCCGCCGCGACGCCGAGATCAAGGTGAGCCTGCCTCACACCGCCGTACCGGCCGGGCGTACCGTCCTGACCGTACGGGACCTGTGCCTGCCCTACGGGCGGCTGCGCGGGGGCAGCCTCCAGGTGAAGGGACCCGAACGCATCGCCCTGGTGGGCCGCAACGGGGCGGGCAAGACGACTCTGCTGCGTACGCTCACGGGGGAGCTCGCACCGAGTTCCGGCGAGGCCACGGTGTCGGTGCCGCTGAAGTTCCTCCCGCAGCGGCTGGACGTCCTCGACGACACCTTGAGCGTCGCCGCGAACGTCGCCCGCACAGCGCCCGGCAGCACCGACAACCAGATCCGCTCCCAGCTCGCCCGGTTCCTCTTCAAGGGCGTCCGCGCGGAGCAGCAGGCGGGCACCCTCTCGGGCGGTGAACGCTTCCGGGCCGCGCTCGCGGCGACGATGCTCGCCGCCCCCGCTCCGCAACTGCTCCTGCTGGACGAGCCGACGAACAACCTCGACCTGGCCGGTGTCCGGCAGCTGGCGAGCGCCCTGGAGTCCTACGAGGGCGCTCTCGTCATCGCCGGCCACGACCTGCCGTTCCTGGAGTCCGTCGGAATTACGCGCTGGATCCTGCTGGACGACGAGCTGCGGGAGACCGACGCCGAGCAGGTCCGCGAACTGTTCGCCGGCTCCGCGTCCACCCCGGCGTGACGCGGGCGCGGCAGCCGCCCCGGGCGTACGGGTCGAGGTCAGGCCGCTTCGTAACGGTGGGCCCGCCCGCCCCGCCATTCCACCCAGACCGGGTTGTCGAGGATCCGGTCCGCTTCTTCGAGGCCGGCCCCGTTCAGGAACACGATCACGTCGTGGTCGCTGTGGGCCAGCCCGAGTATCTCGTCCCGGCCTTCGTAGTGCACGGTCACCCGGCGGCCGCCCGAGGGGGTCGGCCGGTGGATGACGATCGGGGGATTTGCCATGGGTCCACCCTGCGACGTGCCCTGCCCCCTCGCATCCGCTGCCCGTCCTCCGCGCGAGCGGGCCGCGGACCGCCGGAAAGGGCCGTGCCCTGCCGGGGCCCGGCAGAGGGCCTCACCGCCGGGCGGCCCGGATCTCCACCGTTGTGGTGACGCGCACCAGGGCGGGGGAGCGAGGGGCGGAGCCGAACCCGAAGGCGACGGGCGGATCGAGCGGGGCGAGCGAGCCCAGGCCGACGCCGTCCAGGACGGCGTCGGCTGCCAGAACCGGCCGCAGGTCCCGTGCCCCGTACCACTCCCGCCGCTCCGGACCCGCCCGGCCCAGGGTGCGTACACCGGGCATCAGCAGCCGGGCCGGTAGGTCGCACAGCGCTGCCCAGAGCGGGCTGCGGACGAGCGGAGCCGGTACGGCGCAGAGCAGTCGGCCGAGGGCGGACCGGCGCCCCGCTCGCAGCCGCAGGTGCAGCGGCCCCGCCTCGACGAGCCACACGTGCCCGCTGCGGGAGACGGAGCCGGTGACGGACACCGGGGCCACCTCGATCCGGTCGAAGCGGTACGTCGCGGCGACGAAGTCCGCGACCGGCCGCGACGGCGCCAGCAGGACCCGCTCGCCGTCGGGATGCTCGACCATGACGTCGCTGAACGCCCCGAACGGCGAACGGGGCCAGTGACCGACCACCAGACGGGTGCCCGAAGAGGTCCCCACACCGGCGATCCAGCCGTCGAACCGCAGCCGCTCGCCCGCCACAGCCGTCTACTCGAAGCGCGAGACGTCGCCGGCGCCCCGGCGCACGATCTCCGGCTCGTCGCCGGAGAAGTCGATCACCGTGGTCGGCTCGGTGCCGCAGTCGCCCGAGTCGATGACGGCGTCCACCTCGTGGTCGAGCCGCTCCTTGATCTCCCAGCCCTGCGTCAGCGGCTCCTCCTCGTCCGGCAGCAGCAGGGTGCTGGACAGCAGGGGCTCGCCCAGCTCGGCCACCAACGCCTGGGTCACGACGTGGTCGGGGATACGGACGCCGACCGTCTTCTTCTTCGGGTGCAGCAGCTGGCGGGGCACCTCCCTGGTCGCCGGGAGGATGAAGGTGTAGCTGCCGGGCGTGGCCGCCTTGACCGCGCGGAACACGTCGTTGTCGACGCGGACGAACTGCGCGAGCTGCGCGAAGTCGTGGCACACCAGCGTGAAGTGGTGGCGGTCGTCGAGGTTGCGGACGGACCGGATCCGGGCGATGCCGTCGCGGTTGCCCAGCTGACAGCCCAGCGCGTAACAGGAATCGGTCGGATACGCGACGAGCGCACCGGAGCGGATGCTGTCGACCACCGTGCTGATGGTGCGCGGCTGGGGATTCTCGGGGTGCACGTCGAAGTACTTGGCCATCCGCCGAGCTTACGTGTTCGACAAGCGGCCCGTCCGGACAGTGGGCACGACGAAGAGGAGGCGGCCCGGAACGCCGGACCGCCTCCCCCGTTCGCTCTCGTACGGTCAGACCGTGGCGGGGCCGACCAGCTCCTCCAGGACGTCCTCCATCGTCACGAAGCCGATGACCGTCCCCTTGTCACCGGCGACGGCGGCGAGGTGCGTACCGGCGGCACGCATCGCCGTCAGGGTGTCGTCGAGCGGGGTGTCGATCTCGACCCGGACGACCGGGTGGATCGCGCTCGTGGGCAGCGGCTTGGTGCGCTCCGCGACCCCCAGCGCGTCCTTGATGTGCAGGTAGCCCAGCACCCCGTCGTCCGGCCCGGTCACCGGCAGCCGGGAGAAGCCCGAGGCGACCGCGGCCCGCTCCAGCTGCTGCGGGGTGATACCGAGGTCGACGGTGATGATCCGGTTCAGCGGGACCAGCACCTCGCCGACCGGCCGCGTGCCCAGCTCCAGGGCGTCCCGCAGCCGCTCGCCGTCGGCCGGGGCGAGAAGGCCGGCATCGCTGGAGTCCTTCACCAGACGGACCAGCTCGTCGTCGGTGAAGACCGACGCGATCTCGTCCTTGGGCTCCACCTTCAGCAGCCGCAGCAGCATGTTGGCGAACGCGTTGATGCCGAAGATGACCGGGCGCAGCGCCCGGGTCAGGGCCACCAGGGACGGGCCCAGCGCCAGGGCCGTCGCGACGGGTGCGGCGAGCGCGATGTTCTTCGGGATCATCTCGCCGATGAGCATGTGGAGATAGGTCGCCAGGGTCAGTGCGATGACGAAGGCGATCGGGTGGACCAGCGCCTCGGGGACGCCGATCGCATCGAACGGCGGCTCCAGCAGATGGGCGATGGCCGGTTCGGCGACGGCGCCCAGCACCAGCGATGAAATCGTGATGCCGAGCTGGGCCGTGGCCATGGCGGCCGACAGGTGCTCGATGCCCCACAGGGTGCTCTTCGCCCGCCGGCTGCCGCGCAGGGCCTCCGGCTCGATCTGACTGCGGCGCACGGAGATCAGGGCGAATTCCGCACCCACGAAGAACGCGTTCGTGAGGAGCGTGAGCGCACCGATGAGAAGCTGAACGGTGGTCATCGGGCGTCCTCCTCCACGAGGGTCAGGGCCGGGGCGGGCGCGGTGATCCGCACCCGGTCGGCCCGGTGGTGCTCGATGTCGAGCACGTCGAACTGCCAGCCGTCGGCCTCCACCCGGTCCGTGCGGACCGGGATGCGGGCGAGCTGGTTGGCCAGCAGCCCGGCGAGCGTCTCGTACGGGCCCTCCGGCGCGCGGAAGCCGATGCGGTCGAGCTGGTCCAGCCGGATGCTGCCGTCGGCCTCCCAGACCCGGCGGCCGTCGCCGAGCGGCTCAGCCGGTGCCAGGTCGGGGCGCTCGTGCGGGTCGTGCTCGTCGCGGACCTCTCCGACGACCTCCTCGACGATGTCCTCGACGGTGGCGACCCCCGCCGTACCGCCGTACTCGTCGATGACGACCGCCATGGTCCTGTGCCGGCGCATCTGCGCCAGCAGCCGGTCCACGGGCAGTGAATCCGGTACGAGGAGGGGCTCGGTGGCCAGGGCCGTGACCGCGGTCCGGGCGCGCTCGGACTCGTCCAGGGCCAGCACGTCGCGGATGTGGACCGTACCGATGACGTGGTCCAGGCTGTCGCGGTAGACCGGGAAGCGGGACAGGCCCGTGGCCAGCGTGAGGTTGGCGGCGTCGGCCGCGGTGGCGTGGGACTCCAGGGCCCGCACGTCCACGCGGGGCGTCATCACGTTCTCGGCGGACAGCTCCGCCAGGTGCAGGGTGCGGACGAAGAGTTCGGCCGAGTCCTGCTCGATGGCGCCCTGGCGGGCCGAGTGCTGGGCGAGGGCGATGAGCTCCTGCGGGGTACGGGCCGAGGCCAGCTCCTCGGCCGGCTGCAGGCCGAACCGGCGCACGGCACGGTTCGCCGTGTCGTTGAGGTGGCGGATCAGCGGGGCGAAGCAGGCCGTGAACGCGCGCTGCGGGCCGGACACGACCTTGGCGACGGCGAGCGGGTTGGAGATGGCCCAGTTCTTCGGGACGAGTTCCCCCACGACCATGAGGACGACGGTGGACAGCGCCACCCCGAGCAGGGTGGCGACCGTGGAGACGGCGCCTGCCGGGAGCCCGGTGGACTCCAGCGGGGAGCGCAGGAGCACGGCCAGGGACGGCTCGGCCAGCATGCCGATGACCAGGGAGGTCACGGTGATGCCGAGTTGGGCGCCGGACAGCTGGAACGTGAGCCGCTTGGCGGCCTTGAGCGCGCTTTCGGCTCCGCGTTCACCGGCCTGCGCGGCTCGTTCGAGCTCGCTGCGCTCGATGGTGGTCAGCGAGAACTCGGCCGCGACGAACACCGCGCACGCCAGAGTCAGACCGAGGGCGAGAAGGAGCAGGAGTACTTCGCTCACCGTGTCACCTCCGTCCCCTGGTGTGCCGGGGCAGGGATGACACGGTTCGTACTGGGAGGCTCACCCATTGCGGTACCGCAGCTCCTTCTCTGTTCGGTCGTCGGGCTCGACGTCGGGGCGGAGGGAAACCCGCCCTGTAGATAGTAAAGGGGGCGCAAAGCAATGGGGAGTGGGGCGCGTCACAGGAGGGGTCGCGCCGGCTGGACGCGCTACCGGGCCAGGCGAGCGGCCAGGGCCTCCAGGTCGGTCACGAACCAGATGTCCCGGCCCCGGTTGGCCTCGCGCACCAGGTCGGGCAGGGCCGAGCTCGCCGCCAGATGGCGGGTGATGTCCCCGACGACGACCAGCCGGAGCCGGTAGTTGGAGAACTTCTGGAGGATCGCGCCGGCGACCCCGGTGCTCAGGTCGAAGAAGCGGTCGTCCAGCCGCTCCGCCGGGACCGCGACCACCTCGGCGCCCTGAAAGGCGGGCCCGATCAACTGGTCGAGGGCGTCCTGCACGGTGGTGATCGAGGGGCCGTCCGGGGAGCAGGCCAGCACCGGTGTGCCGTGGTGGTCCACCAGGAGGTCAGGCACGGTGCGCCTCCTGTCCGCCGTCGAGCAGCCCGTTCTCCGGGCCGAGTACGCCCTCGATCAGGTGCAGCAGCTCGGCGGTGGCCGCGGCGCCGCCGAGAATCACGATCTTCATCCGGGCTCGTTCCTTGTCGTGGACCGTCTGGACGCGCAGGGGGTCGGGTGCGTCGCGGGGGGATTGGGCGCTCGCGGTGACGAAGGTGCTCAGCCGGTGCGCGGCGTCTGGGCCGATCGCGTCGATCTGCACGATGCTCGACACCTCGAGGTGTCCCCGCCCGTCGTCGGTACCGGACGCCGCCGCGCCGGGTGCCGCGTCGGCTGAACCGGTGGTCGAACTGCTGGTCAGGGCCTCGAAGTCCGCCCGGCTGATCCGGTACTGCTTGCCGATCCGGACGGCTTTGAGTCGCCCGTCACGCACATAGTTCCGGACGGTCCGCACATGCAGACCCAGCCGTTCGGCCACCTCGCCGATCGAGTACAGCTCACGCTCCCCACTCTCCATACGACCGAAGATTACCTCAACCTCCCCATTCAGGGAACCTAAGGGGAGTGATGCGGACTAATAAGGTAAAAGTTGGTACCTCTTGGCCCGGGTGGAGCTCACGGCAGGTGTGGCGGGCCCGTGACGAGGAAGGTGGGAAGGGAACCGCCCCTCGGACGTCGAAGTCGACGAGGAGATCCATGAACGCCGAAACCCGGCCCCCCGACCCACGGCACCAGCGCCCCGACGGAGTCACCGACACGACCGTCGAGGCGCTCGGCGCCCTCTCGAAGGCGCTGGAGACCACCGAACGGGCCCGCGGCGCCCTCTACACGTTCCACCAGCTCACCGGCAGCGCCGACCTCACCCTCGACGACGCGGTACGGCTCCTCCGCGAGGCGGGGCACGGCGACCAGGCCGACCGGGTCGAGCGGGAGATCCTCGGCCGCAACGTCATCCCCGGACACTGGACCTTCCAGATCGTCGAGGAGTACAACGCCACGTACTACGACGTGTTCCGTGCGGTCGAGCAGGAGATCCGGGGCGAACTCGCCGAGGGGCGCGACCACCTGTACGAGGCCGAGATGAAGGAAGCCCGGCGCACGCGGGGGCACCCGGACCACACCGCGGACTGACCGGGTTTCCGACGGCACACGGGCGCGTCGCACGCATCCGTCCGGCCCCTCGGTGCGGAAGGATTCCGTACCTGGCCAGCCGGAGGGATCCGTGCCCGTCCAATCGAAAGGGGAGCCGTGCCTGACCCCGACGTCGTCATCGTGGGCGCCGGAGCGGCCGGGTTGAGCCTGGCGTACCACCTGTGCGCGCCGGGCGGCGCCGTCCCGCTGTCGGTCGTGCTCGTCGACGCCCCGCCGGGGCCCTTGAGGCCGCCGCCGCGCACGTGGTGCTACTGGGAGCCGCCGGGCGGCGCCTACGACTCCGCTCTTGCTGCCTCCTGGCCGCGACTGCGGGTCCGGGCAGCCGACGGGGCGGCCACGGTGACCGACCCGTCCCCCTACCGCTACAAGATGCTGCGGTCGGACGCCTTCGAAGCCCTGGTCGGCCGTCGGTTCTCCGGTGCCTCGTCCTTCCGCCGGATCGAGGCGACGGTGACCGCCGTACGCGACGCGCCCGGCGGCGGCGGGGAAGTGCTCGCCCAGGGCGGACGGGTTCTCGTACGCGGCCGCCGGGTCTTCGACTCGCGCCCGCCCCGCCGTCTGCCGCCCGCCCGCACCACCCTCCTCCAGCACTTCATGGGCTGGTTCGTCCGCACCGAGCGCCCCTCCTTCGACCCGCAGACCGCGGACCTGATGGACTTCCGTACGCCGCAGCCCTCGCGAGGACTCTCGTTCGGCTACGTCCTGCCGCTCGACCCGCAGACCGCCCTGGTCGAGTACACCGAGTTCTCGCCCGCCCCGCTGGCCACCGAGGACTACCTGCGTGCCCTGCGCCACTACACCCAGGAAGTCCTGAAACTGGGGGAGTTCCGGGTCACCGCACAGGAGCGTGGTGTCATCCCCATGACGGACGGCCACTTCCCGCGCCGAGAGGGGCGCTCCGTGCACCGCATCGGAACCGCCGGAGGCGCGACCCGCCCCTCCACCGGATACACCTTCGCGGCCGTGCAGCGGCAGAGCCGGTCCGTCGCCGGTCGGCTCCGCGCCGGACGCGAGCTGCGGATGCCCGCGCCGTACGGGGCCCGGCCCCGCGCGATGGACGCGGTGATGCTGCGGGCGCTGGACAGCGGCCGGGTGGACGGCGCCGACTTCTTCACCCGGCTCTTCCGCGGCGTCCCCGGCGAACGGCTGCTCCGCTTCCTGGACGGCAGCGCACACCTCCACGAGGACCTGCTGATCGGCCTGCGGACCCCGGTCGCTCCCATGCTGCGTACCGTCCTCGAACTTCCCTTCCTGACCAGACACGAACCGCCCCCGTCCCCACCGACCGGCCACGAGAAGAGCACGCCATGACCCTGTTGCGGGACGACGTACTGTCCGCGGCCTTCGATCACGGCTCCGCCGCCTACGACCGCCTCGTCGCGGCCAGCCCCGGCTACCACGCCCACCTGCGCCGCTCCGCCCGCCGGTTGGGGCTGCCCGACGGCGGGCGCGGGCTGCGCGTGCTCGACCTGGGATGCGGAACGGGTGCCTCCACGGCCGCGCTCCTCGCCGCCGCCCCGTACGCCCGGATCACCGGCGTCGACGCCTCCGCCGGCATGCTGGACCGGGCCGTGGCGAAGAGCTGGCCGCCAGGCGTCGACTTCGTGCACGCCCCGGTCGAGGAGCTGGCCGACAGGCTGCGCCCCGGCTCTTTCGACGCGGTGTTCGCCGGATACCTCTTCCGCAACCTCACCGACCCCGACACGGCCCTCGACCTGGTACGCGGCCTGCTCGCCCCGGACGGCCGCATCGCCGTGCACGAGTACACGCTCGGGGGATCGCCCGTCCACCGTGCCGTGTGGAACACGGTCTGCGCCGCGATCGTCCAGCCTGCCGGGCGGCTCGCCGGGGACGCCGAGCTGTACAGCCATCTCCGGCGCAGTGTCATCGAGTTCGACACGGCTTGCGCGTTCGCGGGGCGGCTGCGCCGGGCCGGGTTCGCCGACGTACGCGTCCTCCCGCTGCCCGGCTGGCAGGCGGGGATCACCCACACCTTCGTGGGCCGCGCGGGGGAGGGGGTGTGATGTTCCTGCGTGACAGCGACAGCGACAGCGGCACAGGCCACCGGCGCGGCCGGGACCGGCGGGCGGCCGTGGTACCGGCCCCCGGCGGACGCGCCCGCTTCACGGGACAGGCCCCCACCGCGGCGGTCGTCGGCGGCGGCATCGCCGGGCTCGCGGCGGCCACCCTGCTGGCGGAGCGCGGCGTACACGTCACCCTCCACGAGAGCGGACCGAGCCTGGGCGGACGGCTGTCCGGCTGGCCCACCGAGCTCGCCGACGGCACGAACGTCACCATGAGCCGGGGCTTCCACGCCTTCTTCCGGCAGTACTACAACCTGCGTGGCCTGCTGCGCCGGGTCGACCCGGGCCTCGACTCGCTGACCCGGCTGCCCGACTACCCCCTCCGGCACAGCTCCGGCCTCCACGACAGCTTCGCCCGGGTGCCGCGCACCCCTCCCCTCAGCGCCCTCGGCTTCGTCGCACTCAGCCCCACCTTCGGTCTGCGAGACCTGGCCCGGATGAACCCGCGAGCCGCCCTGCCGCTGCTGGACGTCCGGGTGCCCGAGGTCTACGACCGGCTCGACTCCATCAGCGCCCATGACTTCCTCACCCGTATCCGCTTTCCCGAAGCGGCCCACCACCTGGCGTTCGAAGTCTTCTCCCGCAGCTTCTTCGCCGACCCGCGCGAACTGTCGGCGGCGGAACTGGTGCTGATGTTCCACATCTACTTCCTCGGCTCCAGCGAGGGCCTGCTCTTCGACGTCCCCGACGAGCCGTTCCCCACCGCCCTGTGGGATCCCCTCCACCGCTACCTGGAAGGCCACGGCGTCGACGTACGGACACGGACACCGGTCCGGGAGGTGCGGCCGCTGCCCGACGGCGGGCTGGACGTCACCACGGACGACCGCACCACCCGGTACGACGCCCTCGTCCTCGCCCTGGACAGCGGCGGCCTGCGCCGTGTCGTCGCCGCATCCCCGGAGCTGGGCGACGCCGACTGGCGGGCCGGGATCGACCGGCTGCGTACCGCCCCGCCGTTCCTGGTCTCCCGGCTCTGGCTCGACCGGCCGGTGGCGTACGACCGGCCGGGTTTCCTGGGCACCAGCGGCTACGGGCCCCTGGACAACGTCAGCGTCCTGGACCGCTGGGAGGGCGAGGCCGCCCGCTGGGCCTGGCGCACCAAGGGCTCGGTCGTCGAGCTGCACGCGTACGCCGTCGCGCCGGACGCCGACCGGGGAGCCGTACAGACGGAGGCCCTCCGGCAACTGCACCGGATCTACCCGGAGACGCAGAGCGCCCGCATCGTCGACGAGCGCCACGAATGGCGGGCGGACTGCCCGATGTTCCCCGTGGACGGCTACCGGGACCGGCCGGCCGTACGCAGCCCCGACCCCGCCGTCACGGTGGCCGGGGACATGGTCCGCACCGGGCTGCCGGTGGCGCTGATGGAACGCGCGGCCACCAGCGGATTCCTCGCCGCGAACGCCTTGCTGGAGCGGTGGGGCGTACGCGGTCAGACGCTCTGGACCGTCCCGCGTGCGGGGCGCTCGGCGGCGATGCGCCGACTGGCGGGGCTGGGGGCCGGCTGACGTAAGGAAGGGCTGCGGACCGTCAGCCCGGGAGACGTCCGGCGGCGCGGAGCTCCCAACGCCTCTCCGCGTACGCCAGGTCGTCCCGCCACAACCGGCCGGCCGAGGCACGCATCAGCGGGCGCAGCAGCGGCGCGGCCGCCCGGGCTACGGCGAACCCGCGACGGTCCGAGGCCGCGACCAGCGCCTCCGTCACGGCGGTTCGGGGCCGCCCCCGCTCGTCCGGGGCCAGGGGAGTGGCGTGCGTCTCCACAACGGACCCCGCGCCCTCGCCCTCGACGATGTGCATGACGACCGTACGGGGCTCGGGCGCCGTGAACCGCGCCCTGACCGGGACCACCAGCCGCCCGGCGACCTTGAAGGACACGTCGACCATGAAGCCGCCGTCGTCCTCCGGGGAGTCGGCGGGCGTCCCGGTCACCGTCAGATCCACGAAGGAGTACGGGTGGAACCACGCCCCGTGCCACGGGTCGAGCCGGTTGGCCACCACGTCCTCCGGCTCGCAGCCGCCCACGCCCGTGCAGACCGCCTCCACGGCGTCCCGGACCCTCGGCCGGACCGGAACGTACGGCCGCTCCGAAGGCGTCTCGCCGCCCACCCGGTCCAGCCGTACCCAGAGCAGGACCCCGTCGTCGAAGGCCGGGTAGGGCTCCCACCCGGCGAACGGCCCGCCGTCCAGGGCCAGCCCGTGCCAGTGGCAGACCAGCGTGCCGCAGCGGACGGGGCTGTCGCGCAGCGGCGCTCCCAGGTGCGGGCACGCTCCCGGCCCGGTGCGGAGCTTCCCCTCGCCGTCCCGCCACGCGACCACCTCGGTGGAGCCGACCGTGACGCCGAGGGTCCGGCCCGGAGGAAGGTCGCGTGAGGCGCCGATGACGTACCAGTTGCCGGACGGCCGGGCCTGCGCCCGCTTGAGGGCGTCCGCGATGAGCCCCGGCTTCGCCTCGCGCCACGTCGGTGCCTGCCGTTCCCACGGGACGGGCGCGCGCCGCAGCCGCAACGGAACACGGCCGGGCCGGGGGCGTCCTGCCGCGGGGCTCATACCGCCTCCTCGTGTACGGGGGCCACGCGCGGCCGGGACGACGGGGAGGCACAGGGTTCCGCGACCGGCCCTTCGCCTCCACGCCGCCGCACCGCCCGTGCGGCGACCGCCCGCACCAGCCCGTCCACCGCCACGACGGCCCGTCGTCGCCGCGGGACGACCGACCGGCGGTGCAGGACCGCGTACCCGTCGGCCTCGATCGCGTCCAGGATGCCGCTGTAGAGCACGAACGCGGTACGGATACAGGGCCGCGACACCGGGGCGAGCATCGCGATCCCGGGCAGGGCGTCCCGGTACACGGCCCGGTTGTGGGCGGCCGCGGCCCGCAGGACGTCGGTGATCCGCGCGTCCCGGGTCCCCGTCCTCCGGCTCCACTCGAAGCGCTCCCGGCCCACCCCGTGCGCGGTCAGCAGCTCGGTCGGCAGATAGAGCCGGCCTCGGTCCAGGTCCTCGCCCACGTCCCGCAGAAAGTTGGTCAGCTGGAAGGCGACACCGAGCGCGGCCGCGTGCGGAGCGGCCTCCTCGCGCGGCCTTACCGTCCCGAGCACCGGCAGCATCTGGAGGCCGATCACGGCGGCCGAGCCGTGCATGTACCGGCCGAGCTCCTCGTACGAGGCGTATCCGCCGACCGTCAGATCGCTGCGCATGGAGGCCAGGAAGTCGGCGAAGTGCCGGCGGTCGATGCCGTACCGCCGAGCGGTGTCGGCGAGGGCGCGGATCACCGGCTCGGTGGCCCGGTCCCGCCGCAGCCCTGCCTCCAGCTGGGCCTCCAGGGCGAGCAGGGCGCGACCACGCTCCCCAGGGGTGGCCGTACTGTCCAGATCGTCCACGATGTCGTCGGCCCAGCGGGCGAAGCCGTACAGGGCGTGGACCGCCGGGCGCCGGTCGACGGGCAGCAGCCGCGTCGCGAGGAAGTACGTCTTGCCGTGGCGTGCGTTGAGTTCCCGGCAGCGGGCGTACGCCGCGCGGAGGACGGGTTCGTGGATGCCGGCGGCGTCGAGTTCACGGACGGTCATGCAGCAGTGCCTCTCCAGACGGTACGGGGGCCGGTGATCCTTTCCGCTGCCAGCTTCCCGGAGAGCAGGACGGTCGGCACGCCGACGCCGGGCGTGGTGCCGCACCCCGCGAGGACGGCGTTGACCGTGCCCCGCACCAGGTTGCGCGGGCGGAACGGGCCGGTCTGCGGGAACGTGTGGGCCACGGAGAACGGGGTGCCCGCCGCATGCCCCTGGGCGGTCCAGTCGACCGGCGTGACCAGCCCCTCCTCCTCGATCGCCGCGCCCAGCCCGGGCATCTCGCGGCGCTCCAGCTCGGCCAGGAGCTCGTCCCGGTAGCGGGGCCCCAGCTCCCCCCACTCCCGCACGCCCGGCCCGATCTCGGTGTTCGGGCAGGGCGCCAGCACGTAGTGGAGGTGCTTGCCGGGCGGGGCGAGGGAGGGGTCGGTGGCGGTGGGCCGGGTGATGAGGAGGGAGGGGTCCGACATCAGCTCCCCGGTGCGGGTGAGTTCGCGGAAGGTGCTCTTCCAGGCCGCGCCGAACGAGATGGTGTGGTGTGCCAGATCCGGCCAGGTGCGGTCCGTGCCCGCGTGCAGAATCACCGCGGACGGCGAGTGGCGGAGGCGCAGGGGCCGGTGGGGGGAGCGGCCGAGCAGCCGGTAGGTGACGGGGAGATCGGGGGTCAGCACCACCGCGTCGCAGGGGATGCGCTCCCGGTCGGTGACGACGGCGGTGACCCGTTCACCCGAACGCTCCAGCCGGGTCACGGTCTGCCCGTACCGGAACGCAGCCCCCGCCTCGGCGGCCGAGTCCGCCATCGCCCGGGGCAGCGCGTGCATCCCGCCCTTGGGGAAGTACACCCCGGCTACCGTGTCCATGTAGGCGATGACGGCGTACGCCGCGAGTGCCCGGGCCGGCGGGACGCCCGCGTACAGTGCCTGGAACGAGAAGATCCTGCGCAGCCGTTCGTCCGAGACGAAGTGTCCGATCCGCGCGTCGAGCCGGCCGAAACCGCCGAGGGCGGCGAGCCGCGCGAGATCGGGGTGGGCGAGCTGGAGCGGCGAGTCGAAGTTGGCGTCGATGAAACGGCGCATCTGCACCCGGTAGAGGCGCTCCAGCCAGACCCTCAGCCGCCGGTAGCCGACCGCCTGCCGGGCCCCGGCGAACTGCTCGACCGCGGCCTCCATCGCTGCCCCGTCGGTGTGCACGTCGAGCTGGGACCCGTCGGCGAACCTGGCCCGGTAGGCGGGGTCCAGCGGGATCAGCTCCAGCCGGTCGGCCAGTCGGTCCCCGACGGCGGCGAAGGCCTCTTCCACCAGGTCCGGCATGGTCAGCACGGTCGGACCGGTGTCGATGCGGAAGCCGCCCGACTCCAGCAGCCCGGCCCGGCCACCGGGCCCGGCGTCCCGCTCGACCACCGTGACCCGGCGGCCCGCGCCGAGGAGATGGAGGGTCGCGGCCAGCCCCGCCAGACCGGCACCGACCACCACCACGTGGTCGACGGGCCCCTTGACCGTGATCACCGGACACGTCCTCCTTCGGCGGGGGTCAGGACCCGGGTCGTGGCCGCCAGGGTGTCGCGCTCGCGCATGTCATCGGGGGAGTTCCCTGAGCGACTGCCGGAGACGGTGTGCAGCAGGCCGAGCAGCTGCCGTCCGCCGTGCGCGTCCAGGTCGACGGCTTCGCCCAGGCGGCGTACGGCGTGGTCGCGGAGGCGCTCCGCCTTCCGCTCCACATGAGCGCGCGCGCCGGTCGCCTCGAAGACCCCGCGTACGTCCGCGAGATCCTCCTCGGTGACGTCGGCGTTGCCCACGGCGCGGCCGAGGACGGCCAGCGCCCCTTCGTCGCCCGCGGCCTCGGCCCGCTCCCGGGCGACGGCGAGGAGGTAGGTCGGCTTGCCCTCGCGGACGTCGTCGCCGGACGGTTTCCCGGTCCGCGCCGGGTCTCCGAAGACCCCGAGCAGGTCGTCCCGGAGCTGGAAGGCGATCCCGGCGCACCGGCCGGCCGAACGCAGTGCGGCCGTGGTGCGCTCATCGGCGTCGGCCAGGGCGGCCCCGATCGCCAGGGGCCGCTCGACGGAGTACAGGGCGCTCTTGAGACAGGCGGTCCGTATCGCCCGCGCCGCCGAGGAGCCACCGGTGGCCTGGCCGTGCAGGTCAAGGTACTGCCCGGCGACCATCTCGGTCCGCAGGGAGCGCCAGATGGACCGGATCCGGTGGCGTACGGGGGCGGGCAGCGCCGTCTCCGTGACGGTGTCGTCCGCCCAGGCCAGCGCGAGATCCCCGGCCAGCACGGCGGCGGAGGTGCCGAACGCGGAGCCTCGCTCCGAGTCCGGGGACAGCCCCGCCCGGCCGGCGAGGCCGATGTGCATGGCGGGCTTTCCCCGGCGCAGCCGCGAGCGGTCCATCACGTCGTCGTGGATCAGCGCGCAGGTCTGGATGAGCTCCAGCGCGACCCCCAGCCGCAGCGCGGCCGCGGTGGACCCGGCGTCCGCCGCACCGCAGGCCCGCATCCCCCACCACAGGAGGCGGGGACGCATCCGCTTGCCCCCGTCCAGCGTGAAGTCGGCCACCCGCCCGGCCAGGTCCCCGGCGAACGAGGCGTCGATCTCGGACGCCTGGGCGACCCTTTCCGAGAGCACCGCCCGGGCGGTGCGCAGGACGGCGCCGGCCACGTCCGCGTCGACGGCCCCGGCGCCCGTGGCCGACGGTCCGGGGCCCGCCGGGAGCGGGCCGGCGGCGAAGGCGTGTTCCACGGCCGGGATGCGGGCCATCTCACGTCCTTCCGGTCAGGTTGGGCGGCGAACCGTTCGCCACTCCTTCCGCACACCTACCCCGTTCGGATGCGGTGAGGCAGGGCTGATCGGGCGCGCGGGCCGCGCGGGGAAGGAAGCGGTGGTCAGAGACGATCACGACAGTTGCACCCTCCCGGCGGAGAAACACCCGAGGAGGCGTCCCGGGAAGCGACGGCCCGCCCGTTCGGCCTACGGGAGCGGGCTCGTGTCTCTCGTACGGCCCCGGCAGCGCGGGGCGGGCGAGGCGGGGTGAAGGGCCGGACGGCCGGTCACCTGCGGGCGAGTTGCCTGCGGTGACCGGCCGTCCGGGAAGGGTGCGCCTGACCGGGCGGTACGCGACAGGGGCTGGGGCGACGGACTGCCCCAGGTAGACACTGCGACCGGGCTGGTAGCCCTTGCCCTCGACCGTGACCTGGGTCTCCTCGCCGAGCTCGGTGACCTGAGACCGCCAGGTACCTCTTCGGCTGCGCGACGCACGAGGGTGACGGATCTCCCCGGAATGCCGCGCACGCGGTCCGCGTCTACGTCCGCAGCGGCTTGTCCGCGAACACCCACCGGTTGCCCGCCAGCGCGTCGTTCTGCTCGGGCAGCGGGCCGCGGCCGTGCCGACGGGTGAAGTCGAAGGGGGTGTGGACCGCGGTGGACCAGCCCTTGTCCGCCAGATCACCGGCGGAGTCGGGCCGTGTCTCCCTGTCGAACAGGTCGAGCAGGTCGATGCCGAGTTGGCGGTGCGTCGACGTGTAGAGCGGGCTGTCCCGGTACTCCAGCAGGTCCTTGTCGAGCTTGACCTCGAAGGCCAGCGCGCTTCCCCCCGCGCTCAGCCGGTCCACCGTATCGATGAGGTAGCTCTCGGCGGCGGGGGGCAGATAGAACAGCAGCCCCTCGACCAGCCAGACGCTCGGCGCGGCCGGGTCGAAGCCGGCGCCGGGCAGGGCGCCGGCCCAGTCGGCGCGCAGATCCATCGGGAGCGGAACGCGCGCCGCCTTCGGGGTGGCCGACAGACCGCCGAGCACCTGGTGCTTGAACGCCAGCACCTCTCCCCGGTCGATCTCGAAGATCACACAGCCGGGAGGCCAGTCGAGCCGGAACGCACGCGAATCCAGCCCCGCCCCGAGTAGGACCACCTGGCGGACGTTCCCCGTATGCACCGACTGGAGCAGGAAGTCGTCGAGGACCCGGGTCCGCAGCCCGAAGTACCGCGCGAACCGTCCCCACAGCGGGTTCGCGTCCCCGTCCGGCACCTCCCGTGGGTGGACCGGCCAGCCCGCGGACGCCGGGGCGGCGCGCACGAAGTGCTCCGCGTAGGCGTCCTGCGCCAGGCTGTCGGGGCGGTGCGTCTCGATCGCCCGCGCGGCGGCGACCAGAAGGGCGGTCACACCGACCCCTCCTGCCACACCTTCCACACCGGCGTTCCGGTGCGCTGTATCGACCATGTGCACTCCTCTTGGTGCGAGTAGAGATCACGCCTGGTGCGGAATCAGGACCGGCTTGACCACGAGGCCCGCCTCGCAGTCGCGTTCGGCCTCGTTGATGTCGGCGAGCGGATACGTACGGATCAGCTGGTCGAAGGGGAACCGCCCGGCCTGCCACAGCGCGGTCAGCCGCGGGATCAGCAGCCCTGGCACCGCATCCCCCTCGCAGATGTGGGAGATCTTCCGGCCACGGTCCAGGGTCCCCGGTTCGAGCGGCAGCGCGGTGTGCAGCCGGGCCACCAGCCCCAGATGGCCGGTCGGGCGCAGCGCCCGGAGCGCGTCGTTGATCAACTGGGCGGAACCCGTGGTGTCCAGCGCGTACTGCGCGCCGCCGTCCGTCAGCCGCTGGATGCGGCCCGGCAGGCCGGCAGACTCCGAGTGCACCGGGACCGCGTTCAGCTTCTCGGCGAGGGCCAGCCGTTCCGGGTGCCGGTCCACCGCCACGGCCACCGCCCCGGAGGCGGTCGCCGCCATGACCGCGGCCAGGCCCACCGCCCCCGCGCCGAAGACCGCGACCGTGTCGCCGGGGCCGGCGCCGAAGGAGTTGAGGACCGCTCCGGCGCCGGTGAGGAAGCCGCAGCCGAGCGGCCCGAGCAGGGAGAGAGGGAGCGAGGGATCGACCCGTACGGCGTTGCGGGCCGGGACCATCGCGTACGCGGCGAAGGAGGACTGGCCGAACCACCGCGGGGCCAGAGCGCCCCCGGCCGCGTCGGTGAACCGCGCCGCGTTCTCCGGGCGCCCGCCGAGGAGATTGAGCGGGGCGAACCGGTCGCAGTAGGCGGGGGCCGCGCCCAGGCAGCTCCGGCACCGTCCGCAGGAGTCGAAGCTCAGCACGACATGGTCGCCGGCGACGAGACCGGTGTGCGGGCCACCCGTCTCCACCACCACCCCGGCCCCCTCATGGCCGAGGACCGCCGGCAGCGGTGAGCGGCCCGCCGAACGCCGGACGGCCAGATCGGTCCGGCACATCCCGCAGCCCGCGATCCGGACCAGGATCTCACCCTCGGCCGGCCCCGCGTTCAGGATCACCTCCTCGACGGCGAACGGGTCCTCGTACGAGCGCAGTACCGCCGCATCGAACCTCATCGTCAGCCCTCCCGCGGACGGTGTACGACGAAGGGCCTGAGGTTCCCGTAGAGCCCCCACGGCCCGCCCGCGACGCCGACACCGCTCTCCTTGACACCGGCGAAGGGCTGGGCGAGGGACAGTTCGGCGTGGTGGTTGATCCACGCCGTCCCGCACTCCAGCCGGTCGGCCACCGCTCCGGCCCGGTCCAGGTCGGTTCCCCACACCGAACCGCCCAGCCCGAAGGGGGTGGCGTTGGCCGCTTCGACGGCTTCGTCCAGGCTCCGGTACGGCAGCACCGGCAGGACCGGACCGAACTGCTCCTCCGTCACCACCTGGCTGCCGGCCGGGACATCGGCCAGGATGGTCGGGGCGTAGAAGTAGCCCGGCCGGTCCAGCCGGTGGCCACCGGCCACGGCACGGGCCCCGGCCGCCAGCGCCTGGGCCGTGCACCGTTCCACCCGGGCCAGTTGGGCGGCGTTGTTCAGAGGCCCCAGCTCCGTGCCGGGGTCGAGACCGGCCCCGACGACGACGGTCTTCGCCCGTTCCGCGAGGGCCTCGACCACCTGGGAGTGGAGGCGGGCCGGGGCGTACACGCGCTTGACCGCCATGCACACCTGCCCGCAGTTGCGGAACGCCGCCCAGAACAGCCGGTCGGCGATCTTCTCCACGTCCACGTCGTCCAGCAGCACGGCGGCGTCGTTCCCGCCCAGCTCCAGGGTGACCCGGGCGAGGCCGGGCGCCGCGGCCCTGGCGACGGCCCGCCCGGTGGGCACCGAACCGGTGAACGTCACATGGCGGATCCCCGGGTGCGACGCCAGGACGGCGCCGAGGGGCTCGCGGCCGGTGACGACCGCCAGCACGCCTTCGGGGAGCGTGGCGGACAGGACGGACCCCAGCAGCCGGGTGGCGAGCGGGGTGAAGGGGGAGGGCTTGAGCACCACCGTGTTGCCCGCGGTGAGGGCGGGCGCGAACTTCGCCGAAGCGAGCTGGAGGGGAAAGTTCCACGGGACGATGGCGGCGACCGGCCCGAGCGACCGCCAGCGGATCTCGCTGTGCACCGGCCTGCCGTCCGCGATCGTCCGGATTTCGGGGGCCATGCCGGCGAAGTAGCGCAGGCGGGCCGCCGTACGGGCGACCTCCGCGTACGACTCGGCCAGCGGTTTGCCCTGTTCGCGGGTGAGCAGGGGAGCGAGGTCCGCCCCGGCCGCCTCCACGGCGTCGGCCGAGGCGAGCAGGGCGGTGGCGCGGACGGCGGGGTCGGACCGCCAGCTCCGCCAGGCCTCGTGGGCCCGCGCGACGACGTCGTCCAGCTCCTTTGGCCGCCGGTCGGGCGCCTCGCCGAAGGCCTCGCCCGTCGCCGGGTCGACGACGGCGAAGTGCTCGCCGCGGGGGCGGGGGCCGGCATGGGACTGAGGAGGACCTGTTCCGGCGAGGGGCCTACGGGGGTCCACGCCGGTGGTCAGAGCGCGACCGCCGTGGTCGCGTGCTCCCGGGCATGCCGGTCCATCTCCGCCCGGAAGGCGGCCACCAGCCGCGGCTGGATCCTGCCGGTGTTGCGGTCGCCCCCCTCGCAGACCGCCCCGCGCACACCCACGATGTCCGTCCCGATACGGGTCAGCGTCGCGAGGTCCTCCACCTTCACGCTGCCCGCCAGGGCGGCGAGCAGACGGGCCTCGTGGGCCAGCCGGACGAACTCCGCGCACGCCTCCGGAGAAACGTGGTCGAACAGCCGGGTCCCGTCCTTGACCGCGGTGTCGAGCATCGCCGCGTCGGAGCCGGAGCGACGGGCGATGTCCGGCAGCGCGAGCGGGTTGACGCAACCGATCCGGTGCGCGTCGGCGTACCCCGAGGCGACGACGAACGCGTCCGGCCGGTAGTCCTTCACGGCCCGGACGACCCCGCTCATGACCTCGACGGCCTGGTCGGGCGTCGTGCATCCGTAGAGGCCGACCTTGATGTACGTGGCTCCGGAGACGGCCGCGCCGAGCGCCGCCTGGGCCACCGTGCCGGGCTTGTACGGTACGTCCCCCACGGTGGCGGAGACCGGCTTGTCCGCCGGGACCGCTCCGCGGATCTCTCGGATGACCCACGGGAAGTTCGCGCCGAGCGAGCCCTCGTCGGGCTTCTTGACGTCGACGATGTCGAGGTGTTCGGCCGCCTTCGCGCACTCGAGGGCCTCTTCGACACCGTCAGGGGAGATGAGAAGCAGCAACGTGGTTTCCTTCCACCGCGTGTCCACCGGCCGGAGGGCAGGTGCGCGGATTCGCCGGGACCTTGCGCGGTCGGCTCATCCTGGCTGCGGCCCGTGGCCTCCGGCAGGGCGCGCGGGATGGCGAACGGGGCACTCCCGTGACGTGCTCACGCCCCCATTCCGCGCCCTGGGCCGTCTGACCCCGCGATTGACGGGCATACGGGGTTCACCACACTAGGAAGGGAATCACCATGCTCGGTATAGCTGCGGCAGTTCTGTTCTTCATCGCCTTCCTGATCAACGCGGCGGACATCTCGACGAACGACGTGTTCGCATCGACCAATGTCATGCTCATCGGTCTGACCCTTCTCGCCCTGCACGTGGCGGGGGTCGGTTCCGGCCTGCGCACCGGTGCGTCGCGCAGGCGCTGACGCACGGAACACCTGGCAGGGCGGGTCCCGTACACCGGTGTACGGGGC
>NZ_JBEXSI010000069.1:0-30071 GCF_040613515.1 Streptomyces sp. NPDC006261 | reverse complement strand
AGGCCGGGAGGATCTTCTCGTCATCGGAATGGGCGAAAGGGACAGCGACCCGGAATGGCGCATCCAGGCGACCAGTCGTCACCCCCTGATCGGTGTACGCCGCAGGAGGCGGCCGAGGTGGCGGGCGCCGGCGGGGACCGCGTCCTGAGGCACCTGCTGGCGGCGGCCCGAGAGGTGTCGGTGGAGCGGGAGTGGGACCTGGTCCACGCGTTGCGGGTGGCGGGTGTGCCGGGGGTGTGAGGCGGCATCTGAGCCCTCCCCGGCCGGTGAGGGCTCAGAGCACCTCGAAGGCGGTACGCCGATAGGTCGAGCGCCGGTCCTCGATGGACGCCCAGCGGTCCCCGTACACCGTCTCGCGCACCGCCTCCTCGCGCAGGAAGTCGTGCGGGAAGCCCAGCGGCACCGCGCTCACCGTGTCGAGCCGCTCCACGGCCGCCGAGTCCAGCCCCACACCCAGGCAGCCGAGGGCGTCGGTGAGCTGGTCCGGGGTGGACGGGCCGAGGATCGGGACGATGTTGCCCGGGCGGCCGCGCAGCCAGGCCAGCGCCACCGCGGCCGGGCTCCAGCCGCCCTCCCGGGCGACCTCGGCCACGGCCCGCACGGTCTCCCGGGCGCGCAGCTCCGCCTCGTCGGCCCCGCCCACCGCGGTTTCCTCCCGGCCGCCGGCGAGGCGGCCCCGGGCGAGCGGACTCCAGGCGAAGACGGCCTGGTCGAACGCGCGGGCCTGCGGCAGCAGTTCACGCTCCGGGGTGCGCTCCAGCAGGCTGTAGCGCAGCTGCGAACCGGTGAACGCCGTCCAGCCGCGGAGCTCGGCGACCGTACTGGCCTGGGCGATCTCCCAGGCGGGCCAGTCGGACACCCCCACGTACAGCACCTTGCCGCTCCGGACCAGATCATCGAGGGCGCGCATGACCTCCTCGACCGGGGTGAAGTTGTCCCGGGCGTGCACCCAGAGGACGTCCAGCCGGTCCGTCCGCAGCCGCCGCAGGCTCGCCTCCACGGACTGCACCAGGTTCTTGCGGTGGTTGCCGCCGGAGTTGACGTCGCCCGGCCTGGTCGCACAGGTGTACTTGCTGGCGAGGACGAGCGCGTCGCGGCGGTCGCCCAGCAGCTCGCCCAGGACCGTCTCGGAGGTGCCGCCCGCGTAGACGTCGGCCGTGTCCAGGAAATTGCCGCCCGCCTCCAGGTACGCGTCGAGGATCCGCCCGGAGGTCTCCCGTACGGCCTCGTGACCGGAAGCGTGCCGGCCCAGGGTCATGGCGCCCAGCGCGAGCTCGCTGACGCGCAGACCGGTCCTGCCGAAGAGTGTGCAGCGCATGAAGGATCCTTTTCACTGGGCGGTTGCGTGGTGATGCGATGCCAGGTGACTCCCGTTGATGCTCGGAGGCTATGAGTTGGAGTGCACTTCAGGGCAACTCCTGGCGCTTCTTCACGGACGTGCCGCGCGTGCGCGGAGTGATGCGTACCGTGACTGGTGTGGACCGCTCGGGTGCGAAACATGATCGACTCCGCCGGTTCACGGCGATGGTCTTGCCCCGCCGGACGGAGGGGCTTACGTTCTCCATCCATGCACCGATCTACGTGCGTAGAAAACGCGTAGAGGCTCTCTGACGCCGCGTCGAAGGAGCAGCTCATGTCCCACGTCGTACGCGCCGCACTCGTCCAGGCGACCTGGACCGGCGACACCGAATCCATGATCGCCAAGCATGAGGACCATGCGCGCGAGGCCGCCCGGCAGGGGGCGAAGATCATCGGGTTCCAGGAGGTCTTCAACGCCCCCTACTTCTGCCAGGTCCAGGACCCCGAGCACTACCGCTGGGCCGAACCGGTCCCGGACGGGCCGACCGTCCGCCGGATGCAGGACCTCGCCCGCGAGACCGGCATGGTGATCGTGGTCCCGGTCTTCGAGGTCGAGCAGTCCGGCTTCTACTACAACACCGCTGCCGTGATCGACGCCGACGGCTCGTACCTCGGCAAGTACCGCAAGCACCACATCCCGCAGGTCAAGGGGTTCTGGGAGAAGTTCTACTTCAAGCCCGGGAACGCCGGCTGGCCGGTCTTCGACACCACCGTCGGCAAGGTCGGCGTCTACATCTGCTACGACCGGCACTTCCCCGAGGGGTGGCGCCAACTCGGGCTCAACGGCGCGCAGTTGGTGTACAATCCATCGGCCACCTCGCGCGGTCTCTCCGGCTATCTCTGGCAGCTGGAGCAGCCCGCCTCCGCCGTCGCCAACGAGTATTTCGTCGCCGCGATCAACCGGGTCGGCCAGGAGGAGTACGGCGACAACGACTTCTACGGCACCAGCTACTTCGTCGACCCGCGCGGCCAGTTCGTCGGGGAGGTCGCCAGCGACAAGGAGGAGGAACTCCTCGTCCGCGACCTGGACTTCGGCCTGATCGACGAGGTCCGCCAGCAGTGGGCCTTCTACCGGGACCGCAGGCCCGACGCCTACGACGGGCTGGTGGAGCGGTGAGCGGACTGTACGAGCGCCACCTCGCGGTCAGCCCCGAGTGGCTGGCCCTCTACTACCGCCACCCCATCGAACTCACCCACGGCGAGGGCCGGTACGTCTGGGACGCCGACGGCAACCGCTACCTCGACTTTTTCGGCGGCATCCTCACCACCATGACCGCCCACGCCCTGCCCGAGGTCACCAAGGCCGTCTCCGAGCAGGCCGGGCGGATCATCCACTCCTCCACGCTCTACCTCAACCGCCCGATGGTGGAGCTGGCCGAGCGGATCGCCACCCTCTCCGGCATCCCCGACGCCCGGGTCTTCTTCACCACCTCGGGCACCGAGGCGAACGACACCGCGCTGCTGCTCGCCACCGCGTACCGCGGGTCCAACCAGATCCTCGCGATGCGCAACAGCTACCACGGCCGCTCCTTCTCGGCCGTCTCCATCACCGGCAACCACGCCTGGTCACCCACGACCCTCTCCCCGCTCCAGACGCTGTACGTCCACGGCGGCGTCCGCACCCGGGGACCGTACGCGGAGCTGAGCGACGCCCAGTTCATCCGGGCGTGTGTCGCCGATCTGGAGGACCTCCTCGGGCACACCCGGGAGGCCGCGGCACTCATCGCGGAACCCATCCAGGGCGTCGGCGGCTTCACCTCGCCGCCCGACGGGCTGTTCGCCGCGTTCCGCGAAGTCCTGGACCGGCACGGCATCCTGTGGATCTCCGACGAGGTACAGACCGGCTGGGGCCGTACCGGTGAGCACTTCTGGGGCTGGCAGGCGCACGCCGAGCACGGTCCGCCGGACATCCTCACCTTCGCCAAGGGCATCGGCAACGGCATGTCCATCGGCGGAGTCGTCGCCCGCGCGGAGGTGATGAACTGCCTGGACGCCAACTCCATCTCCACGTTCGGCGGTTCACCCGTCACCATGGCAGCCGGCCTCGCCAACCTCTCCTACCACCTGGAGCACGACCTCCAGGGCAACGCGAGGCGTGTGGGCGGTCTTCTCATCGAGCGGCTGCGGGGTATCGCCGCCGGATCCGCCACCGTACGTGAAGTGCGCGGGCGGGGCCTGATGATCGGCATCGAGCTGGTGCAGCCCGGCACGGACGAGGCGAACCCGGAGGCGGCCGCGGCCGTCCTCGAAGCGGCGCGCGCGGGCGGGTTGCTCATCGGCAAGGGCGGTGGCCACAACACCAGCGTGCTGCGGATCGCCCCGCCCCTGACCCTGACCGTCGCCGAGGCCGAGGAGGGCGCGTCGGTCCTGGCGGACGCCCTGCGCGCAGCCGGCTGAACACCGTACGAGCGCCGGCGGAACGACGTGCGGGCGCTCGCTGAACACCGTACGAGCGCCGACTCAGCACCCGTACGAGCGCCGACCGAACAGCGTACGGGGGTCCACGTGCAGGGCCCCTGTACCGCCCCAGCGAGGAGGTACCCATGAGCCGCACCGTCATCCGCGGTGGTCTGGTCATCACCGCGTCCGACGAGATCCACGCCGATGTCCTCGTCGAGGGCGGGCGCATCGCCGCACTCGCCGCACACGGCACCGACGCCGCGGAGAGCTGGAACGCCGACCGCAGCATCGACGCCACCGGCAAGTACGTCATCCCGGGCGGCGTCGACGGGCACACCCACATGGAGATGCCGTTCGGCGGCACGTACGCCGCCGACACCTTCGAGACCGGCACCCGGGCCGCGGCATGGGGCGGGACCACCACCATCGTGGACTTCGCGGTCCAGAGCGTGGGGCAGTCCCTGCGCGAAGGGCTGGACGCCTGGTACGCCAAGGCCGACGGCAACTGTGCCATCGACTACGCCTTCCACATGATCCTCGCGGACGTGAACCCCGCCTCGCTCAAGGAGATGGACCGGCTCGTCGCCGAAGGCGTCACCTCGTTCAAGCTGTTCATGGCGTATCCGGGCGTCTTCTACTCCGACGACGGGCAGATCCTGCGGGCCATGCAACAGGCGTCCGGCAACGGCGGGCTGATCATGATGCACGCGGAGAACGGCATCGCCATCGACGTCCTGGTCGAGCAGGCGCTCGCCGCGGGCCGGACCGACCCCCGCTACCACGGAGACGTCCGCAAGGTCGCCCTGGAGGCCGAGGCCACCCACCGCGCGATCCAGCTCGCCCGGGTCGCGGGATCACCTCTCTACATCGTCCACGTCTCCGCCGACGAGGCCGTGGAGGAGATCGCCGCCGCCCGCCACAAAGGGCTCCCGGTCTTCGGCGAGACCTGTCCGCAGTACCTGTTCCTCTCCACCGACAACCTCGCCGAGCCGGACTTCGAGGGCGCCAAGTACGTCTGCTCCACCCCGCTGCGCCCCAAGGAGCACCAGGAGGTGCTGTGGCGGGGCTTGCGGAACGACGAGCTCCAGGTCGTCTCCACCGACCACTGCCCCTTCTGCTTCTCCGGCCAGAAGGAGATGGGCCGCGGCGACTTCTCCAAGATCCCCAACGGGATGCCGGGCGTCGAGCACCGGATGGACCTGCTGCACCAGGCCGTCGTGGACGGGCACATCACCCGCCGCCGCTGGATCGAGATCGCCTGCGCCTCCCCGGCGCGCATGTTCGGCCTCTACCCGAAGAAGGGCACCATCGCCCCGGGCGCCGACGCCGACATCGTGATCTACGACCCGCACGCGGAGCAGACCCTCTCCGCCGAGACGCACCACATGAACGTCGACTACTCGGCGTACGAGGGTAAACGGATCACCGGCCAGGTCGAGACCGTGCTCTCCCGCGGTGAACCCGTTGTCGAGGGGAGGAAGTTCACCGGCCGCGCCGGACACGGGGCCTATCTGCCGCGAGGGATCTGCCAGTACGCCGACTGACGTCGTAGCCGCTGCGCAGCGGCAGGGCCGGCCCCGTCCGAAGACGGAACCGGCCCTGTCCGACGGGGAACGCCTACGAGCCCTTCTGAACTTCGTACCCGTATTCCTTGTCGCTGTTCGTCGAGAAGTAGAGCAGCGGGTTCTTCCCGCTCTCGGCTATTCCCATGCTGCCCGGTTCGACATGAGAGAAGGAGCCGCCTTTCTCGTGCGAGAGCTCGATGAGCCGCTGGTTCTTCAGCTCCCACGTTCCGGCACCGGCCAGGGGGTCATCGCCCGGCGGAGGTTCGCTGAAGCTGAAGACCACTGCGCTTCGAGCGATGCCGGACATCTCGAAGCGGCCGTCGGAGGTGAACTCGATCTGCCCGCCGTCGTCCGCCTTCCAGAGGCCGATCGCCTGAGCGGACTCGATCGTGTGATCCGGTCCGGTACAGCCGATCACGCAGCCCAGGACGAACAGGGCAGCCGGCCCGGCCTTGGCCGTGCGTTCTCCGATTCACGACGATCACATCCGCCTACTTGTACATGGTCTCGGACCATCTGATGTCCACCCGGCATCCCGCGAAGAACCCGCCCAGATGCTGCGGAAGACAGTTGAACAGCATCTGCCCCACTGGATCAGGAGATCTCACCATGGACTTCGGACTCGTCCTCCAAACCGACCCGCCCGCCTCCGCCGTCGTCGGCCTGATGCGCCGCGCCGAGCGCAACGGCTTCCGCTACGGCTGGACCTTCGACTCGGCAGTGCTGTGGCAGGAGCCGTTCGTCATCTACAGCCGCATCCTGGAGCACACCGACCGGATGATCGTCGGCCCGATGGTCACCAATCCGGGCACCCGCACCTGGGAGGTCACCGCCTCCACCTTCGCCACCCTCAACGACATGTACGGCAACCGCACGGTGTGCGGGATCGGGCGCGGCGACTCCGCGATGCGCGTCGCGGGCCGCCGGCCCAACACGCTGGCCCGGGTGGGGGAGGCCATCGACGTCATCCGCGACCTCGCGGAGGGGCGGGAGGCCGCGGTCGACGGGCAGGCGGTGCAGATCCCGTGGGTGAAGGAGGGGCGGCTGCCGGTGTGGATGGCGGCGTACGGGCCCAAGGCCCTCGCGCTGGCCGGGCAGAAGGCGGACGGGTTCATCCTCCAGCTCGCCGACCCCTTCCTCACCGAATGGATGGTCAAGTCGGTGCGCAACGCCGCCCGCGATGCCGGCCGTGACCCCGACGCCCTCACCATCTGCGTCGCCGCCCCCGCGTACGTCACCGCAGACGACTCGCCCGAGGCCCTGGCCCACGCCCGGGAACAGTGCCGCTGGTTCGGCGGCATGGTCGGCAACCACGTCGCCGACCTGGTTGCCCGCTACGGCGAACACTCCGGCATGGTCCCGGACGAACTCACCGCGTACATCAAGGACCGCCACGGCTATGACTACTCCCACCACGGTCGCGCCGGTAACCCGGACACCGCGTTCGTCCCCGACGGGATCGTCGACCGCTTCTGTCTCCTGGGCCCCACCGAGACCCACGTGGAGAAGCTGCGCCACCTGAAGTCCCTGGGCGTCGACCAGTTCGCGGTCTACAACATGCACGACAACCGCGAGGGCACCATCGACGCCTACGGCTCGGACATCATCCCGATGCTTGGCTGAGCGTCGCCGGAGATGAGCATGACCTGGGCCGACCGCAGAGCCGCTTCAGAAGGATGTGGTACGCCACGTAGGGGCTCCTTGCGGAGTCGTCGCTGGGTGAGGGAGAGCTGAGTACCGGGTAGGGATCCTTGGCTGTCACCATGCACGGTCATCTGCCTCGCCGGTGCCGAAGGAGGCGGCCATGCCTGGTGGGACCCGCTCCTGGCCGGCGGTAGAAGTCTCGCTTCTTGGCTGGGTCAGATCCTCCGCGGAGACAGCGGGCGCAGTGCCGGTCCGTGAAGGACTCGGCCGTCGATGCCGAACCGCGAACCGTGGCACGGGCACTCCCACGCCGTTTCCGCCTCGTTGAAGGAGACCAGACAACCCAGATGCGTACAACGCGCCGACACAGCGTGGGCGGTACCGTCCTCATCGCGGTAGACAGCGCAGCGGCGACCCTCGATCCGGACGACCGCACCCGAGCCCGGAGCGATCTCGGCGATCGCATCCACATGGGTGGTCTTCACCCTGTCGCCCACGAAGTGCCGAGCCACCTCCACCTGCTGCTTGAGCAGGGCGGGTCCCTCCCGGAGAGTGCTCCACAGACGGCGTGGGTCGTACAGCCCCGCCCACTCGGGTGGCGCGCCGGCGACCAGTGACGCCAGCAGCTGTCCGGCCATGGCGCCTCCGCTCATGCCCCAGCCGCCGAATCCGGTGGCCACATACACATGGCGTGCGCCCGGGTGGAAGGGGCCGACCAGCGGGACACCGTCGCTCACATCGTTGTCCTGAGCCGCCCACCGGTAGGCGGTCTCGCCTACCGGGAAGTGGTCGTGCATCCACCGGTCCAACCGCAGGAACCGCTCATGACTGTCACCGGTGCCGGGCGTGAAACTCTCGCCCGTGACAATGAGCAGCCGTCGGCCCTCGTCGAAAGGCGCGGTACGGACGGACCTCTTCCCCATGTCGTCGGTGACGTACATGTGCTTCGGCGCCTCGCCGACAGGAATGGGCGCGGCCACAACGAGTTCCCGGCGCGGTGACAAGCGGGCGAAGTGGAGTGCCCGGTCGAAGACCGGGTAGTGCGTGGCGACGATGACGTCCTGCGCGGTGATGGTCACGCCCCCCTCGGTGGTCACCTTGCACGGACTGCCCTCGCTCAGGCCCGTCACGCGAGTCCGTTCGTAGATGACGCCGCCTCGTGCGGTGATGTCGTCGGCCAGGGCCAGAAGGTACTTGCGCGGGTGGAACTGCGCCTGCTGGGCGACCTTCACGGCTGCGCACACAGGGAACGGCAGGTCCGTCTCCGTCACGAAGCGAGCGTCGAGGCCCGCTTCGGCGGCCGCGTGGGCCTCCGCTTCGAAGGTGGCCCGCTGCTGCGGATCGGTCGTGAACGTCAGGGCCGAGGACCGCTCGACGTCGCAGTTGACGCCGAGTTCCTCCGCGACCGATACAACGCGCTCCACTGCCGCTTGCTGGGACTGGGCGTAACGGCGTGCTCCTTCGCCCCCGCGAGTTCGCTTCAGCCGTTCGTAGACCAGGGAGTGCGCCGCTGTGAGTTTCGCCGTCGTGTAGCCCGACACTCCGGCAGCGATACGGTCCGCCTCCAGCACGACCACGCTCCGTCCGGCCCTGGCCAGTTCCCAAGCGGTGCTCAGGCCGGCCATTCCCGCGCCGATCACGACGACGTCTGCCGCCGTGCCGGTGTCTGGCCTGGGCCTGTCGGTGCCCGGCGTCGTCGCCATCCAGTAGGACTCGGCCGTGCCCGGCAGTTCGTCGTTTGAGGTCACGCAACCACGCGTTCCCCTCAACAGCGCGGAGAATACGTGGCGGAGCGGCTCTTCCCCTGAGCGGCCCTGTCTCCGCAACAGACCGTGCCTTCGAGAGTGGATGCAGGGCACTCGGGAACTGGAGCCGGAGCACACACCGAGCTCTTCACCCGGTGGGCCCAGTCGCGCGCCCGTCGACCACCGAGCGGGGGAGCGAAGATCGCCCAAGACGTGGGCTTCACCGTACTCTGCGGGGCACGGCGCTCCTGTCGTCCGCGGGCCAGGGGGCCGGTAGCGACCGACCGAGGAGACCGTCGTGGCCGAGCCACCAGCCCACCCCCGTCCAGACGGATCGCCGTTCCGCCAAAACGGTCCACACCGGAGCGTTCTCCCGGTTCGACGGCCCCTCTCGCGCGCCCGCGCAGGAGCGCGGGGAGGGGGAGGGCTCTCGGCCGGGTGCTTCTGCTCATGGGCTCGGGCGGGCACGACATCTCCACCGCCGAGGTCACTGCGCCCGGAGTCCCCTTCGCTAGCCGGAGCGGTCCGAGGCCGGCCAGATGTAGGGCAGGTCGTCAGGATCGTCGGGGAACAGCGGGGTGTACATATTCGGGTCCTTGCTCCGCAGCGCGGACCGGTGGCTGCGGTGGAAGGCGGGATCCCCCAGCCACGGCGGCAACTCGTGGTCCGCCGCGAGTTGTGCCTGCGTACGCACACCCGGATCCGTTCGTTGAGCCGAGAACTCGGCCACGAGGGAGGCGGCGCACGTATCCGCGCGCCCGGTTGCCGTCCACACCCGGCAGATCTCAAGTCCGTACCGCACCAGCGCCTCCTCGTAGCCGACCCACATGCGCACGGCCGGGTGGTGCCGCCACCCGTAGCCGGGAACCGTCAGACCGCGTAGCACTTGGAGTGCTTCGACCCGCTGCTTGCCCAAGCGCCGGGCATCGAGTGCCGCGGCCGACGCGACGAAGTCGGGATAGGGCAGGAACGTCTGCATGCTCAGCCCACTCTCCGAGGTGGATGTCGCCGGACAGCCGGAAGGATCACGCAACAGACTGCCGTGGGTCTCGGTCTCGCACAACTGGAGGCGCTGAGCACCTTGAGCTTGGCGTTTGTGCAGCTCTGCTGCTTGCGTCGGCTCCCGCGAGGCGTGGTTCGTGCTGTTTCCCGACGGGGTGCTCGCGCGCGGTGCTTGTTCTTCGTCCCGATCGGCCTGCCGGGGCCCGCGGTGGCGGGTTCTGGTGCGCTGGCCGGCTGAGGCGTTTTCCTCGACGGACGCGCGCGGGTGTGAGGCCCCCTTGGCGGGCGGGCCGTTCCCAGGGCTGCGGGGGTCTTCTCGGAGCCCGCGGCCTGGACGCCAGCCTGGCTTGGTGACAGGACCCTTCTCGCGCCAACTTCGGCGAGGTCTGCCCGAAGGGGCACCCTGCTCCCGGGTCGGCGATCGGGTCCGCGCGCCCCGTGTTCCACTCGTGTGCTGTCTGCCGATCAGGGAACTTCTGGCGTGTTTTCGTGTCTTATCTGACTTTTACGACGCTTCATGGCATGTCTTAGGTGATCAGGTGATCAGTATGACAATCATCTCGCCCTGAAGGAGCCTTCATGCGCATCTCCCGTTCCGTCCGCTCCCGCAGCGTCCGCACGGGCGCCAAGGTGGCCGTCGCAGTCGCGGTCGCCGGCGCCACCCTGGCCGGAGCACCCGCCGCCTACGCCCTCCCCGGTGACAGCGGTAACATCGACATCCGCTCGGTCAGCTGGCACTCGCGCGGTGACCGCGACGGAGTCGAGGTCTGCAAGTTCGTGCTGGCGGCGAGCAACTTCGAGTCGTTCCCCTCGGTCCCCTGGACGATCACCGAGCAGCCTCCGACCGTGCCGCCGGGCACCACCCTGCTGGACACCCTTCCGCTCATCAACGGCAGTGCGCGCAGTGAGACGTACCTGCTCCCGGAGGGCACCTACCAGCTGGTGTGGGTCGTCCCGGCGGGCCCGAAGCAGAAGAGCTTCAAGGTCGAGTGCCCCGACCGCGGTCACGGCGGCGGTAAGCCTCACAAGCCGCAGAAGCCCATCGGCGCCGTCCCCGCGGGCGGCGGCGGTGTCCCGGACATGGAGCCCATCAGCTCCGAGAGCGACTCGAACGCCGGAACCGCCGCCGCCGCGCTGGTCGCCGGGGCCGCAGGAGCCGCGGGCCTGGTCATGATGCGTCGTCGCCGTGCCCGTGGCGAGGCGTAACGCTCGCTGCCGACGGCGACGACGAGGACCGACACGCGCGTGCCGTCTCACCATGACGCTGTGCGTGACGTTCTCCCTGGTGGCCGGCATCGTCCGGGTGTCCTCGGACTCCTCCGAGGACACCCGGTCGGTCACCGCCGCCCGCGGCAGCGACGCCGCGGGCGGCGGGACTGAGCCGTTCCGACGGGCACCGCACGCACCGGAGAAGCACGTGCCAGCCTCGCACGCCCCCCTGGTGCCCTCCCGGCCCATGAAGGTCGCCATTCCCGCCATCTTCATCGAGGCGGCGGTCACCGGACTCGGCCTCGACACGAAGGGCCGGCTCGAGGCCCCGCCGCTGAGCAAGCCGAAGCTGACGGGCTGGTACGAGAAGGGGCCGTCGCCCGGTGAGGACGGCACGGCCCTGCTCGTGGGCCACCGGGACACCAGGACCGGCCCCGCCATCTTCCTCAACCTCAACGCACTGCGCCGGGGCGACAAGGTCAACGTGGTGCGCGCCGACCGCAGAACCGCGGTGTTCACGGTGGACGCGGTGAAGACGTACACGAAGGACAAGTTCCCCGACGACAAGGTGTACGGAGAGACCGGGCGGCCCGAACTCCGGCTGCTGACCTGCGGCGGGCGCTTCGACGAGAAGGCGGGCTACTCCGCCAATGTCGTGGTCTTCGCCCACCTCACGTCACTGAAGAAGGCGGCCTGAACGCCGCAGTCAGGCACGGCCGGTACCTCGATGGCGAGGTGCCGGCCGCCCTCACGACCGAGGCGGAGGGCTGGCGCAATCGGACCCGCGCCGCCCCGAACAGCCGCCCCGGCAGGACACGTCGAGCGTCGTGATGACCGGCTCGCCGTGCTTACGGCCCGCGGAGTCATCGAACTCGAGCGGAACATCCGAGTCTGGATCAACGAGGGCAGCGAGAACCCCAAGCCGTTCGCCTGGACCAAATCCGCCGACGACACCCTCGTCGCATACTGCGGACGAACCAACGACTCAGGAGACCAGGCGCACACGGCGCTGGGAGTGCGGGCGTCGGCCGGACCGCCCAGTACCCCGGGTTCCGGTCAGGGCTGTGCGAAGGCCGACGTCGCTGGAGCTGCTCCGCTTCAGGTTTTCCGGACGCCGGTGAGACCGGCGGAGGCGCGACGACGTCGGCCGCGTAGCCCGCCGTCTTGCCGAAGCGTCCGCCGCAGGTGATCCCGCCCACACCGGTGCTCACACCGGTTTGACGCTGCGGCCCAGCAGAGCCGTCACATCCACCGTCTCGGACGCCGCCGGAGTCTGCGCGGGCACCGGCCGGTCAAAGCCGGAGAAGCTCACTGTCCCGTCCTCGTCCGCCCCCCGCACGGTGATCCGCACCGGGTACGGCTCGCCCTCGGTGGCCACGTACACGGTCAGCCGCTCATCCCCCTGCGTGCGGGTCACCGGAATGACGGGCGCGCCGTTCACCTCGGTCTCCCGGCCCTTCGTCAGCGTGCCGCGCTGGGCGGCGTCGGGGTTGTCCGTGATCAGCTCGCGGAAGGTGTCGAGATCGCAGACCTCGGTGACCGTCAGCAGTCGGGGGTCGTCGGCCTTCGCCTTCATGTAGCGGCCGTCGAGGATCGCGTCGAAGGTGGAGCCGCCGATCGGGACGTGGGTCTCCCAGAACGCCTTGTCCGGCTTCAGCCAGACATCATCGGCGCGTTTCACGATCTCCACGGAACCGTCCTCGCCCATGTCGACCCCGCCCGCGCAGTTGCCCTCCCGGTCGAGCGTCAGGTCGACGTTCATCCGGTCGCCGCTCCCGTCGAGGTCGCCCCGGGCGCTCAGATGCAGGGAGGAGACCCCGAGCAGGGCGTCGCGGGAGCGGTCCGCGATCTGCTCGGCGCTGAGCGAGGCGATGTCGTCGTCAGCCTGCGCGACCGCGCCACCCGTCACGGTGAGAGCGACGGCCGCCGCACCCGCTGCCGCCCGTGCGGCCCAACGGTGTCCGCTCACGTCGCCTCCTCGAAAAGGCCCCGGTCAGGGCGTGCGAATGAGAGTGACCGGCACATTCGAGCGTACGCCGGGAGCGGGGGCGGCGCCCGGTGCGCGTACGGAGAGTGAAGCGCGGCAGTGTTTTCGGTCACGAAGCGTGGGCAGAGGTGCGGTGATCCCGCCCGGGACCACGTACGCACACGCACTTCCACGGAGGAATCCATGAACGTGTTCACGGGGACGAGGAGCAAGGGGGGCGCGGCCAGGGGGAAGCGGCCCCGGTCCGTCCTGCCGGCGCTTGCCGTCGTGTCGACGGCCGCCGCGCTGGCGATCCCGGTCACCTCGGCGACCGCGGCGCCGACCGCCGCCCGGCCGCGATCCCGCCAGGCCTCTCCTGCGACACCGGCAGGCACGCCATCGACGAATACACGGGCTTCGCGCTCTGTCGCAACCAGGGGAGCGGGACGCAGACCTTCTGGGTCCACCTGGTCTGCGGCTGGGCACCGGACGTCGACGGCGATCGCGTCACCCTGAGGCCGGGTGAGTCGGGCCAGTCCACCGCCCACTGCGGGAAGATCGGCACCGGCATCGGCGAGATCCACGTCCGGCCGTGACGCCCAGGCCGTAGGCCCGCGCCGCGGTAGCCGGAACGTCCCCGCAGCCGGAACCGCCTGAGTGGCCGCAACGGTTGAGCGCGCCGCCTCCTCTCGTTACCCTCCAGTAAGTACGTGTGGGCAGCGGCCGGGACGACCGGTCGAGCCCGCGGCCACGAGGGAGGCGGCACGCCCATGTCCTCAGCGGAGCCCACCGAGCAGACCGGCCCGGCCGTACGGTCACACCCCGGGCACCCCGAGCACCCCGGGCACACCCCGGGTCCGGCGCCGATGCGCGGACTCGCGGAGAGCGCACGCCTGCTCGCCGACTTCACCGCCACCTCCACCGCACTCGTCGCCGAGGCCCTCGCCCGGATCGATGCCGCGCAGCCCACCCTCAACGCCTTCCGCCACCTTCGAGCCGAAGCCGCCCTGGCGGAGGCCGCCGAGGCCGACCGCAGGCTCGCGGCGGGGGAGCGGCTGCCGCTCCTCGGCGTCCCGGTCGCGGTCAAGGACGACACCGATGTGGCGGGCCTGCCCACCCACTTCGGCTGCGACGGCGAACGGCCCCCGGCCACCACCGACAGCGAGGCGGTCCGCCGGCTGCGCGCCGCCGGGGCCGTCATCGTCGGCAAGACCAACTCCTGCGAGCTGGGCCAGTGGCCGTTCACCGAGGGCCCCGCCTTCGGCGCCACCCGCAATCCCTGGAACACCGCCCACACCCCCGGCGGCTCCTCCGGCGGATCGGCCGCCGCCGTCGCGGCCGGGCTCGTCCCCGCCGCCCTCGGCTCGGACGGCGCCGGATCCGTCCGTATCCCCGCCGCCTGGACCCACCTCGTCGGCATCAAGCCCCAGCGCGGCCGCGTCTCGGTCCACCCGCACCACGACGCATTCCAGGGCCTCACCGTCAACGGCCCCCTCGCCCGTACGGTCGCCGACGCCGCGCTCCTGCTGGACGCTGCCGCCGGCGCGCATCCCGAAGACCTCCACCGCCCGCCCGCCGTCCGCGCGTCCGACGCCGCCCGCCGGGACCCGGGCCGCCTCCGGATCGCCCTCGCCTGGCGCCCCCCGCTCACCCTCACCGGCGCCGGACCCGACCCCGAGGTACGCCGGGCCACCGCCGCGCTCGCCGAGACCCTGGCCCGGCTCGGCCACCACGTCGAGGAGGCCCGCCCCCGGTACGGGCTGATCGGCCTCGCCTTCGTGCCCCGCGCCACCGCGGGCATCGCCGAATTCGCCGCCCGCCACCCCGAACCGGCCCTCCTCGATCCCCGCACCCGCAGCGCCCTGCGGACCGGGACCCGGCTCGGCGGCCGGGTGGTACGGGCCGCCCGGGCCCGCGAGGTACGCCAGCACCGCCGCATCGGGGCCCTCTTCGACGCCTCCGGGTACGACGTGCTGCTCACCCCGACGACCGCCGCGCCCCCGCCCCGTATCGGCACCTTCGACCACCTCAGCGCCTGGCGCACCGACGTCACCATGGCCGCCGCCTGCCCCTACGCCTGGCCGTGGAACGTCCTCGGCTGGCCCGGCATCAACGTCCCGGCCGGCTTCACCCGCTCCGGCCTCCCCATCGGCGCCCAGCTGCTCGGCCCCTCCCGCAGCGAGGAGCGCCTGATCTCCCTGGCCGCCCAGCTGGAGGACGACCTGCGCTGGTACGAGCACCGGCCCCCGACCTGAGACGCAACGGTTCACACCGGGGCCACCCCCAGCACCCCCGCCTCCACCCGCTCCACGGCCAGCATCGCGCCGAACGCCACCAGGTGCACCAGACAGTGATCGGCGAACGGCGGCACCCGCCAGGCCGCCACGTCCTCGGCGGTGATCCGGTACGGCGCCCGGGCCGCGAGCAGCGCAAGTCGGGCCCCCGGCCGCTCCGCCCGGTCCGGAAGGCGGTCACCGGTCAGCGGCAGGGGCGTGACCCCGTCCCAGGCCGCCACCGCCTCCCGTACGAAGGTGGCGTCCCGCTCGTCCAGCAGCCCGCCACCCGCGTGTGCCGCCGAGCGCAGCGCGCCGAAGGCCGTGCCCACCGGGGTGCCCGCCGCCCAGGCCGGCTGCGGGCCCTCGGTCTCCAGCAGCGGAAGGCTCAGCCCCGGCTCGGCCTTTCCGCGCACCGCCCGGACCAGGGCGTGCCCCGCCTCGCTGTCGAGCAGTTCGGCGAGGTCCGCGCCGCCGGTGGCCGGTTCCTCCTTGATCAGCGCCGACACGATGCGGTTGATGAAGTGGAAGGCCAGCGCGGTGCCCATGAACTCCCGCGCCTCGTCGGCGCTGAACGGCTGAGGACCCCGCATGTCCTGCCCCCAGGCCAGCAGTCGGGCGTGGCCCGGATCCTCCGGGTGCTCACCCTGCGCGAGGACGGCTGCCAGTTCGTGGTCGCCGCCCGCGTGCAGCAGCAGGGTGTGCGCGCCGACGCAGAACGGGCAGCGGTTGGCCGCCGACACCCCGAACGCGACCAGCTCCTTCTCCGTGCGGGAGGCCCGGCCCGAGAGCAGGGACTCCCGCATCAGGGCCCATGCGCTCGCCATCAGGCCGGGGGCGGCGGACAGGGCGACGAAGGGCAGGGCGCTCGCGATGCCGAAGTCGCGGGTCACCTGTGCGTGGACGGCCGCGACCGTGCCGGTCGTCGAGCCGGCGGGGTCGGGTGCGGTGAAGCGGAAAGGTGAGGTCATGGCCAAGATGCTGGCGGTCCCGGGTGGCTCGGGTCGTCGTACAGCAGAAGGCAGTTGAGGCTGCGCCGCGCTGACGAACCCGGCGTCCCGCAGCGTCGAGGGGGACGAGCGGCCCCTGTCGGCGGACACCGACCGGACCGCGTACCGCATCGTCCAGGAAGCCCTGACCAATGTCGCCCGGCACGGCGACCGGGCGAGGACCGCGGTCCGGCTCGGTTACACGGAGCGTGCCCTCACCGTCGCGGTCATCGATGACCAGGCACTGATGCGCGCCGGCTTCCGGGCCCTGCTGGATGCCGAGGAGGGCATCGAGGTCGTCGGAGAGGCCGCCGACGGCCGGGCCGGGCTCGATCTCGTCCGCGAGTACACCCCCGACGTGGCACTCCTGGACATCAGCATGCCCGTCATGACCGGGATCGAGGCCACCCGCGCGATCGCCGCCGACCCCCGGCTGGCCGGGGTGCGTGTCGTCATCCTCACCAACTACGGACTGGACTCCCACGTCTTCGAGGCGCTCCGCGCCGGGGCCGCCGGCTTCCTGCTCAAGGACACCGAGCCCGCCGATCTGCTGCGGGCCATCAGGGTCGCCGCCGACGGCGACGCCCTCCTCTCGCCCGCGATCACCCGCCGGCTGATCGGCGAGTTCGTCGCCCGGCCCCCTGACCGCGCCACCGCCCCCGGCCTGGAGGCCCTCACCCGCCGTGAGCGGGAGGTCACCGCCCTTGCGGCCCGGGGTCTCACCAACGAGGAGATCGCCGTCCACATGGTGGTCAGTCCGTACACCGCCAAAACCCATGTCAGCCGGGCGATGATCAAGCTCGGCGCCCGCGACCGAGCCCAGCTCGTGGTGTTCGCGTACGAGTCCGGCCTGGTCGAGCCCCGTTCGCGGGCGGAGCGGGACGAGGTGCCCGGCCGGTGACGCGTCCGCAGGGCCGGGAAGCCGTACGGGGGCCTTGTGGAGCCGCGGGCGGCGACGAGATATCTTGATGTCAAGCAATGTTGCAGACGTGGAGCGGAGCACCCGGTGACTGACTCGACCATCATCTATACGCACACCGACGAGGCCCCTGCCCTGGCGACCTATTCGCTCCTGCCCGTCGTCGAGGCCTACGCCTCGACCGCAGGAGTCACGGTGGAGCGCCGTGACATCTCCCTCGCGGGGCGGATCATCGCCAGCTTCCCGGAGCACCTCAAGGCCGAGCAGCGTATCGATGACGCACTCGCCGAGCTCGGCGAGCTGGCCAGGACCCCCGGCGCGAACATCATCAAGCTGCCGAACATCTCGGCGTCGATCCCGCAGCTCAAGGCCGCGGTCGCCGAGCTCCAGGAGCAGGGCTACGCGCTCCCGGACTACCCGGACGACCCGCAGACCGACGAGGACAGGGATGTCCGCGCCCGGTACGACAAGGTCAAGGGCAGCGCCGTGAACCCGGTGCTGCGCGAGGGCAACTCCGACCGCCGTGCCCCCGCGTCCGTCAAGAACTACGCCAAGGCTCACCCGCACCGCATGGGCGCCTGGTCGGCCGACTCGAAGACGAACGTCGCCACCATGGGCGTCGACGACTTCCGCTCCACCGAGAAGTCCGCCGTCATCGCCGAGGACGGCTCGCTCCGCATCGAGCTGCACGGCGACGACGGCACCACCACCGTGCTGCGCGAGTCCGTACCCGTCCTCAAGGGCGAGGTCGTGGACGCGGCCGTCATGCGCGTCGCCGCGCTGCGTGAGTTCTTCACCGCGCAGGTCGCCCGCGCCAAGGCGGAGGGCGTGCTGTTCTCCGTGCACCTCAAGGCCACCATGATGAAGGTCTCCGACCCGATCATCTTCGGCCACGCGGTCCGCGCCTTCTTCCCGAACACCTTCGCCAAGTACGGCGACCAGCTCACCGCCGCGGGCCTCACGCCCAACGACGGCCTGGGCGGCATCCTCAAGGGCCTGGACTCGCTGCCGAACATCGGCGCCGAGATCCAGGCGTCCTTCGAGGCCGAGCTCGCCGAGGGCCCGGCCCTCGCGATGGTCGACTCCGACAAGGGCATCACCAACCTGCACGTCCCCAGCGACGTCATCGTCGACGCCTCCATGCCGGCCATGATCCGCACCTCGGGCCACATGTGGGGCCCGGACGGCAGCGAGGCCGACACCATCGCCGTCCTCCCGGACAGCAGCTACGCCGGTGTCTACCAGGTCGTCATCGACGACTGCCGCGCCAACGGCGCCTTCGACCCGGCCACCATGGGTTCGGTGCCCAACGTCGGTCTGATGGCGCAGAAGGCCGAGGAGTACGGCAGCCACGACAAGACCTTCGAGATCCCCGCCACCGGCACCGTGCGCGTCGTCGACACGGACGGCAACGCCGTGCTGGAGCAGGCCGTCGGCGCCGGCGACATCTTCCGGATGTGCCAGACCAAGGACGCGCCGATCCAGGACTGGGTCAAGCTCGCCGTCACCCGCGCCCGCGCGACCGGCAACCCGGCCGTCTTCTGGCTGGACGAGGGCCGCGCCCACGACGCCAACCTGATCGCCAAGGTCACCACGTACCTCGCCGACCACGACACCGACGGCCTGGACATCTCCATCAAGACGCCGGAGGAGGCCACCGCCTTCTCCCTGGAGCGCATCCGCCGCGGCGAGGACACCATCTCCGTCACCGGCAACGTGCTGCGTGACTACCTCACCGACCTCTTCCCGATCCTGGAGCTCGGCACCAGCGCCAAGATGCTCTCCGTCGTCCCGCTGATGAACGGCGGCGGCCTCTTCGAGACCGGCGCCGGCGGCTCGGCCCCCAAGCACGTCCAGCAGCTCGTCAAGGAGAACTACCTCCGCTGGGACAGCCTGGGTGAGTTCCTGGCCCTCGCGGTCAGCTTCGAGCACCTGGCCACCACCACGGACAACGCGCGGGCCCAGGTCCTCGCCGACACCCTGGACCGGGCGACCGGCACGTTCCTCAACGAGGACAAGTCCCCGAGCCGCCGCCTCGGCGGTATCGACAACCGCGGCAGCCACTTCTACCTGGCCCTCTACTGGGCCCAGGAGCTGGCGCAGCAGACCGACGACACCAAGCTCGCCGAGGCGTTCGCGCCGCTCGCCAAGACCCTGGCCGAGCAGGAGGAGACCATCGTCGCCGAGCTGGTCGCGGTGCAGGGCTCCCCGGCCGAGATCGGCGGCTACTACCAGCCCGACCCGGCCAAGGCCGAGGCGATCATGCGCCCGTCCGCCACGTTCAACAAGGCGATCGCGAGCCTCGCCTGACGTGAGGTGAGGGCGGCCGCGTCCGCCCTCACTCCGTTCCGCCCCGGTCGGCCCCGTGCCTGCCGGGGCGTCTCGCATTCTGCCCTTACGCCGGTACGCGCACCCACCGCAGGCGAACCCCTGAGTTTCACGTGATCGGGTGATCGACCAATCCGCCCGCCCCACGGCTTCGAATGACGACCGTGAGGATCACCCGGACAGCCCTGACCCGCGGAACGCTCGCAGCCCTGAGCGGACTGCTGGCGGGATTCGCCGCACTGACCGTCGCCGAACTCGTCTCGGCGGCCGTCAGGCCCGAGGCGAGCCCCGTGACAGCGGTCGGCGGGGCGGCCATCGACCGCACACCAGCCGGCGTGAAGGACTTCGCCATCCGGAACTTCGGCGAGAACGACAAGTTCGTCCTGCAACTCGGCATCGTCGTCACGCTCGCCCTGTTCGCCCTCGCCGTCGGCGTACTGGCGCTGCGCTTCCGTCGTACGGGCTCCGCCGCCGTCCTGGCCTTCGGTGTGGTCGGCGCCGCCTCGGCCGTCAGCCGCCCCGACTCCACCGGCATCGCCGACGGGCTCCCCTCGCTGATCGGAGCGGTGGCCGGGGCGGTCCTGCTGTACGTCCTCATCGGCAGGCTCACCCGGCCGCGCCGGATCCCGGGAAAGGAGCAGGAGAACGAGGGCGCCTGGGACCGGCGGGGCTTCCTGATCGCCGCCACCGCCGCGGCCGCCGCCTCCACCGTGGCGGGAGCGGTCGGCCGGACACTCAACCGCCGCGGCGCCCAGGACGCCGTCGCCTCCCGTGAGGCGGCACGGCTCCCCGCCCCGGCCTCGCCCGCCGGGCCGATTCCGGCGGGAGCGCAGCTGAGGGTGCCCGGTCTCCCCCCGTTCACCACCCCCAACGACACGTTCTACCGGGTGGACACCGCCCTGGTGGTCCCCAAGGTCGACGCCGACACCTGGCGGCTGCGCATCCACGGCAAGGGAGTACGCCGGGACCTGGAGTTCACCTACCGGGATCTGCTGGACCGGCCCCTGATCGAACGTGAGATCACCCTGTGCTGCGTGTCCAACGAGGTCGGCGGCCCTTACATCGGCCACGCCAGGTGGATCGGCGTACGCCTGGCCGACCTGCTCAAGGAGGCGGGCGTCAAGCCGCCGTCGCGGGGAGGCAAGGCGGACCAGATCATCGCCCGCTCGGTGGACGGCATGACGCTCGGCACCCCCGTCGAGGACGTCATGGACGGCCGGGACGCGATGCTCGCCGTCGGCATGAACGGCGAACCGCTCCCCTTCGTCCACGGGTTCCCCGCCCGCATGCTCGTCCCCGGTCTCTACGGGTACGTCTCGGCCTGCAAGTGGATCGAGGACATCGAACTCACCACGTTCGACGACTACGACGCGTACTGGGTGAAGCGCAAGTGGGCCCGCAAGGCGCCCATCAAGACCCAGTCCCGCATCGACACGCCCAAGCCCTTCGGGCGTCCCGGGGCCGGCACGGTCATGGTGGCCGGAGTGGCCTGGGCCCAGCACCGCGGGATCGAGAAGGTCGAGATCCGCGTCGACGACGGTCCGTGGCGCCCGGCCCAGCTGGCCGAGCAGGACACCGTCGACACCTGGCGCCAGTGGTCCTACCCGTGGAAGGCCACCCCCGGCGGCCACACCCTCACCGTCCGCGCCACCGACGGCACGGGCGAGGTCCAGACCGAGAAGCGCACCAAGACCGTGCCGGACGGTGCCAGTGGCTGGCACTCCGTCGTGGTCACCGTCGACTGACCTCACCCAACAGACCTCCCTAGTAGCACCACTTCATCCCGTTTCCCCAAAAGAACGACTCAGGAGAATTCCATGAACGCCCTTCGCCACCGCCGTGCAGCCGTCGCCGTCGTCGCCGCAGTGATGCTGCCCCTCATGCTCACCGCCTGTTCCGACTCCGGCTCGGACAAGGCCTCCGACAGCTCCTCCGCCGCGGGCTCCACCCCCGAGGAGTCGAAGCCGGCCGCCGGTGACGACGCCACCACGGACAAGCCGTTCGGCCCGGCCTGTGCCACCGTCCCGCAGGACGGCGCGGGCAGCTTCGACGGCATGGCCAAGGACCCGGTCGCCACCGCCGCGTCCAACAACCCCGCGCTCTCCACGCTGGTCGCCGCCGTGCAGAAGGCCGGCCTCGTCGACACCCTCAACAACGCCGAGAACATCACGGTGTTCGCCCCGACCGACGACGCCTTCGCCAAGATTCCGAAGGCCGACCTGGACGCGGTCCTCAACGACAAGGCCATGCTCACCAAGATCCTCACCTACCACGTCGTCGGCGAGAAGCTCACCCCGCGGCAGCTGGAGAGCGGCACCTTCGACACCCTCCAGAAGAGCACGCTGACCACGGCGGGCTCCGGTGAGTCGTACAAGGTCGACGACAGCGCCAACGTGGTCTGCGGCAACGTTCCGACCGCCAACGCCACCGTGTACATCATCGACACGGTGCTGATGCCCAAGTAGCCCGGCCGGCAGCCGCGCTGCCGCGACGGACCGCCCCGCTGCGGGAGGACCGCTATCGACCTCCAGGCCCCCCGCAGCGGGGCTTTCGCTCTCACGGCCCCCAGCTCCCGTGGTCCGAAGACCTCGCCCAGCGCCTCCCCCCGCGTACGGTCCCCTCCATCGTCGCGCCATCGGCGGTTCCCGGCACCCGGGGGCCCTCACGCCCCCGCAGGCGCGGGCGGCGGGATCATCGCCCACCGGATGGTCCGGGTCAGGGCCTTCCCGGCGGGGCGTACGCAGACCTCCTCGACCCCCGGCACCCGGGGCAGCCGCAGCGGCTCCCGGGCCCACGGCGGGAGCTCGGCCACGGCGTTGGCGGCGAGTACGGCGTACGGGGGACGGGCCGCCCAGGGCAGCGGCGGGTGCAGGAGGATGAAGCGGGCCGCGTCCAGAGCCTCCTGGGTGGGGCGCAGCTCCGGGCGGTAGGCGGCGATCCGTTCGGCCAGCTCCGCCCGGTCGTGCGGCGGGTCCACGACGCCGAGGGCGCGGGCCACCGTCGCCATGTCGTCGATGTACCCGTCACATCCTGCGCCGTCCAACGGCCTTGCCCCGTAACGCTGGTGGGCGCGGAGGAAGCTGTCCACCTCGGCGATGTGCACCCAGCACAGGAGGTGCGGATCGGCCGCGTGGTACGGCTCCCCGGAGGCAGCGGTTCCGCGTACCCACTCGTGCACGGACCGTACGCGTTCGACCGCCTCCCGGGCGTGCTCGGCCGTGCCGAACGTGGTCACCGCGAGAAACGTGCTGGTCCGCTGGAGCCGCCCCCACGGATCGCCCCGGAACCCCGAATGGCCCGCGACGGCGGCCATGGCGAGGGGGTGCAGCGACTGGAGGAGCAGGGCGCGCAGCCCGCCGATGAACATGGACGCGTCCCCGTGCACCCGGCGCACCGGCCGGTGAGGGCCGAACCAGCGGGGCCCGGGCGTGTCGTGGATACGGGCCCGGTTCTCCGGCCCGGCGGGCCCCGCCACCCGGGAGAACAGGCTCCTGCCGAGCCGTTCCCGTATTCCGGAGCCTGGCGCCGCCTTGTCCATGGGTCCCAGTATGCCGGGCGGCGCGCGGGACGGGCGGGGCTGCGCTACGGCACCCGGGCCGTCCACTCCGGCGTGGCGAACTTCGTCCGTACGAGCTCCTCGGCGCGCGCCAGCTCGGCGTCCGTCACGCGGCCGTCCGTGAGGCCGTGGCGCTTGCGGAAGGAGCCGATCATCCGCTCGATGACGACCTGGCGGGGCAGGCCGGTCTGCCGTCGCAGCGGGTCGACGCGCTTCTTCGCCGAGCGGGTGCCCTTGTCCGACATCTTCTCCTTGCCGATGCGGAGCACCTCCAGCATCTTGTCGGCGTCGATGTCGTACGCCATGGTCACGTGGTGCAGGACGGCTCCCGGCCCGCCGTCCGGCCCCACCACCCGCTTCTGGGCCGCTCCGGCGATCTTGCCGACCTCGGTGGCGATGTCGTTGAGCGGCTGGTACCAGGCCTTGATGCCCATGTCCGCCAGCGCTTCGAGAACCCAGTCGTCCAGATAGGCGTAGCTGTCGGCGAAGGAGAGCCCCGAGACGAGGGACTGCGGGACGGCCAGCGAGTAGGTGATGGTGGAGCTCGGCTCGGCGAACATCGCGCCACCGCCGGAGATCCGGCGTACGACGTTCACGCCGTGCCGCTCCACGCCCGCCGGATCGACCTCGTTGCGCAGCGACTGGAAGCTGCCGATGATCACGGCGGGGGAGTCCCATTCCCAGACCCGCAGCGTCGGCGGCCGCACCCCTGCCGCCACCTCCGCGGTGATGACCTCGTCCAGCGCCATGTGCAGTGCGGGCGGCTGCGGGGCCTCGTGGATCAGCTGCCAGTCGTAGTCGCTCCACTCCGTGGCCTGCGCCAGCGCCCGGCGTACGGCGATGGCGACGCCCTCCGCGCTCAGCCCGAGCATCACCGTGGAGTCGGGCAGCGCTGCCTCGATCCGGGCCGCGAGGCCCGCCGTGTCCGTGGTGGCCGGGGCGCCCTCCAGCGCCGCGTCGATCGCGAGGATCGCCTCGTCCGGTTCGAGGAAGAAGTCCCCGGCGACACGGACGTTCCGCAGCGCCCCGCCCTCCACGTCCAGGTCCGCCACGACCAGCTTCCCGCCGCGAACCTTGTACTCACCGTGCACAGCGCCGCCTCCAGCTCGAGTTCCTCGGCCCGGCTCGGTGATGAGCCGGACACAACCGGCTATAACGCGCGTGGGAGCGCCGATCATCCCCGCCCATGCCTCGGTGTGCGCCGGGGACCGTGCGCTGCTCAGGACGGCGCCGGACGGCAACGTGACGTCGAAGACCGCCGAGTCGAACGCTCCATCACTCCTCGTAACCGAGCACCTCGTACACCCGCGAACGCGGCTGCATCCGGGGGCAGGGCCTGTTGGGTGCCGTCGGCGGCCCGGGTCCGCGGCCCGTCCTCCACCGCGCCCATCGCGAGGCGGAAGAGGGTGACCGAGTAGAGGTCGATGTCGCAGCCGAGGTTCTCCCGCGTCGCCGCGACGAGCAGGGGGCCCCTGCCGAACTCCGTCATGCTCGCCGGCAGCGGTGCGTCGAGCGCCGCCCGGCCGGGCGGCGTCGCGCGGCCCGCTCCTGGCATGATCGGCCGACATGAGCGACGCACCACGGCACATCCTCGTCATCGGCATGGGTGCCGGCGACCCCGACCACCTGACCCTCGCCGCGGTGAAGGCCATGCGCAGGGCGCAGGTCTTCTTCGTGCTCGGCAAGGGGCGGGAGAAGGAGTCCCTGACCCGGCTGCGGCGGGACATGCTGACCGAGCACCTCACCGGCCCCTACCGGGTCGTGGAGGCCGAGGACCCCTGGCGGGACCGCACCCAGGACGACCGCGGGCGCTACACGTCGGCGGTGCACGACTGGCGCCACCGCCGCGCCGACATCTGCGAGCGTCTGATCCTCCAGGAGCTGGCGCCGGGGGAGACCGGGGCCTTCCTGGTGTGGGGCGACCCGTCCCTGTACGACAGCACCCTCGCGATCCTGGAGGACATCCGGGCCCGCGGGACGGTGGAGTTCGGCCATGAGGTGATCCCCGGGATCAGCAGCGTCTCCGCGCTCGCCGCCCGCCACCGCACCCCCTTGAACCAGGTCGGCCGCCCCATCCGCATCACCCCCGGCCGACGGCTCGCCGAGGGGTTCCCGGACGACGACGGCGACATCGTGGTGATGCTCGACGGCCACGAGAGCTTCACCCATCTGACGGGCAGGGGGCTGTGGATCTACTGGGGCGCCTACATCGGCACCCCGGACGAACTCCTGGTCTCCGGACCGCTGGACGAGGTCGCCGAGCGGATCAGCCGGATGCGCGCCGAGGCCCGCGAACGGCACGGCTGGATCATGGACACGTATCTGCTGCGCCGCCGGCCGGAGGACACGGACGCTCCGGGCGCCACGGGCGGCGCAGATCAGTCCAGGTAGTGGGCGCGTCCCCGGTCGTCCATGCCCACGGACCCCTCGGGGACGACGCAGAACTCATTGCCCTCGGGGTCGGCCATCACCAGGAACCCGCCGTCGGCGTACTCCTCCAGGCGGCGTCCGCCCAGCGCCTCGACGCGGCTGCGCTCGGCGGCCGGATCGGATGAGCTGATGTCGAAGTGCATGCGGTTCTTCACCGACTTGGGCTCATCGGTCCGCTGGAAGCCCAGGCCCTGGCCGTTCTCGCGCCGCAGCCAGATGTAGGGGCCGGTGCGGTCCACGACGGGCCTGCCGAGCAGATCCGACCAGAACGCGGCGAGCAGCTCGGGGTCGGCGGCATCGATGACGAGAGCGTTGATATGCGGGGGTGTATCAGCCATGCTCCGATTCTCCCTCCGGCGGCGGACGGCCGACGGGTGTCCGGCCCCCGCGGTTGAGGGGCTCCGGCCCGCGAGCGGGGGCCCGGACGGGAGGCGGCGGGTCGCGTCGAGGCGCGGGCGGCCGCCGCACCTCGCCGTCGGACCGGCCGGAGGTCAGCTCCGGGACTCGTGCGCCCGGATCACTCCGAGCCCGTGGCCGAGGCTCGGGCACTCGGCGGTCAGGTCGTTCCCCCGCACCAGATAGTTGTGCACGCGCCCGTCGGCGGGCCGCTCGACGGCCCGGTACAGGGTGCCGTTCACGGTGATCGTCCAGTCGTCGCCGTCCTGGGCCCACCCGACTGTCTTCTTCATATAGCGCTTCCCTCGCTCGTCGCCGCCGGGGGTCGGCGGCCGTGTATTGGCAAGAAGAACGGCCCGTGACGCTCAGTGGTTCCGGCTCGCCTACGCCATTCGGTTACATCTGGGTCACCATGCCACCATCGCCTGACCGGAAGTCAGCGAACCGGCGACGAACGGCGGAACAGGGTGAGGAAGGCCGCCGGGTGCTGCCTGCCCGGGGCCGGAGCGTGCCAGGATGCCGGATCCGGTCCCGGGCAGTGATGCCGGCGGACTGTCCGGCAAGCGCCTGGTCGCGGGCGTCGTCGACGGCCGCCACATCCAGGCCATCGACGCCCTCGACGCCGACGTCATCAGCCTGGAGGCCGCCCGTTCCCCCATGCAGGTCGCCCGCGAACTGGCCGCCCGCGGCTACCCGCGTGAGGACGGACCCGGTGTCTACGACATCCACTCTCCGCGCATCCCGAGCACCGAAGAGGCAGCGGCCCTGCCGCGCAAGGGACTTGAGACCATCCCGGCGACACGCCTGTGGTGAACCCCGACTGCGGCCTGAAGACCCGGGACGGCCCGAGACGGCGGACCTGCGTGGAGAACATGGTCGCCGGCGCGCGGAGATCCGCGCGGAGCTGCCCAACGAAGCGGCGTGAGACGGCCCGTGCGGGAGCGGTTACCGCCGCTCCCGCGCCGCAGCAGGCGTGCTGAGGTCCGACTTCCCCGACCCTGTTCGGGGGGAGGCCGGCCGGTTCGGAGGCCCCGGCCGGCCGGAGTGCGTTCCTCCCCAGCGGTGGACTTAGGTTAGCCTAACCAGCGAATCCGGGTGGTGGATCTTGTACTCCGATCGAAGGGCTTCGCCATGGAGCGTGCTCAGGGCCTGCTGTCCGCCGAACTCCCCCTGGGGCGTGCGGTGTGAGCGCCGGTACGGGAGCCCCTCTCGCGGGCGGCGTACACGGCCCCGGCCATCTGCGCGCCCTGACCGCCGTCGTCCTGGACGCCCTGGAGACCGCCGCCCGGGCCCGCGGCGGACCGCTCCCCGCCGGAGGGCCGGACGGGGTGGCCCGGCGGACCACCGCCCTGGCCGCCCCGGTGCTCCCCGAGGAGGGCACCGGGGCCGAGGCCGCGCTCGCGGACCTGGTACGGGCGGTCGCCGAGGGGGCCGCCGACCCGGCCGACCCGGCGTGCGTCGCCCATCTGCACTGCCCGCCCCTGGCCGTGGCGGCCGCGGCGGAACTGGCGGGGGCCGCGCTCAACCCGTCGATGGACTCCTGGGACCAGGCGCCCGCCGCCGGGGTCATCGAGGAACTGACGACGGCCGCGCTGGCCCGGCTCGTCCACCCGGACGCTCCCGCACCCGACGCGCTCATCACCAGCGGCGGCACCGAGTCCAACCTGGTAGCCCTGCTCCTCGCCCGCGAACGAGCGGCCGCGGGGGAGGGCCCCCTGCGCGTGGTGACCGGGACCAACGCCCACCACAGCGTGCACCGCGCCGCCTGGACGCTCGGACTCCCCGCTCCGGCCGTCGTCGCCTGCCACGACGGCCGCATCGACCCCGCCGCGCTCGACCGCACCCTGGCCGGGCTCGGCGGCGGACCGGTCCTGGTCGTCGCCACCGCCGGGACCACCGACGAGGGGCGCATCGACCCGCTCCCCGAGATCGCCCGGATCGCGGAACGATACGGCGCCGAACTCCACGTCGACGCGGCGTACGGCGGGCCCCTGCTGTTCAGCGAGCGCCTGGCGCCCCGGCTCGCGGGGCTCGACCGGGCCGTCTCCGTAACGCTCGACCTCCACAAACTCGGCTGGCAGCCCGTCGCCGCCGGGGTGCTGGCCGTCGCGGACACGGCCCTGCTCGCCCCGCTGTCCCTGCGCGCCGACTACCTCAATGCCGACGACGACACCGAGGCCGGGCTCCCCGACCTGCTCGGCCGCTCGATCCGTACCACCCGGCGCCCCGACGCGCTGAAGATGGCGGTCACCTTCCGGGCGCTGGGACGCCGGGGACTGAGCGAACTGGTCGAGCACTGCGTACGTACGGCGGAGGAGTTCGGCCGGGCCGTCGACGCCCGGCCGGCACTGCGCCGCCGGCCCGGCGGGATCGGGATCAGCACCGTGCTGTTCCGGCCGGTGGTGGCCGACGCGTTGGAACCGGAGGCCGGGGACGCCGTCGTCGCCGAGGTCCGCCGCACGCTGCTCATGGACGGCCGGGCCGTCCTCGGACGAGCGGTGGCCGAGGACGGCGACGGGCGACGCCGGCTCTGGCTCAAGGCCACGTTGCTGCATCCTGCCGCCGCGACCGCCGACCTGCTGCCGCTGCTCGACCTGGTGACGGAGGCGGCGGAGCGGGCGGCGACGACGGCCGAAGACGGCGGCAGCCTTTCCGCCGCCGGCGATACCGGCGCCCCGACGACGGAGAAGCTGTCGCCATGACGTTGCCGACGTGCACGACCCCCGTGGGAGGAACCCGATGACGCCCGGACCGCGAACCCCGCCCCTCGACCTGCTGGGGGTGGGCGCAGGGCCCTTCAACCTCTCGCTCGCCGCACTCGCCGACGGCGTACCCGGCCTGCGCACCGCCTTCCACGAACAGCGCACCACCTTCCACTGGCACCCCGGACTGCTCATCGAGGGAGCAAGGCTTCAAGTCCCCTTCCTGGCGGACCTGGTGAGCCTGGTGGATCCGATCAGTCCGTGGTGCTACCTCAACTACCTCAAGACGCGGCGCAGGCTCTTCCCGTTCTACTTCGCCGAGCGCTTCCACATCCACCGCTCCGAGTTCGACAACTACCTGCGCTGGGTGAGCACCGAACTGCCCTCCACCCACTTCGGCCACCGCGTCGACGCGATCGCCTGGGACGCGGGCGAGAGTGCGTTCGCCGTCGACTTCACCCGGCTCGGCCCGGACGGCGAGAGCCTCGGGTGCGGGCTCACCCACGCCCGTGACCTCGCCCTGGGCGTCGGCACCACGCCCCACGTTCCCGAGCCGCTGAGAGCCCTGGAGGCAGGCCCCGCGCCCCTCGTCCTGCACTCCGCCGAATACCTCGCCCAGCGGGACCGGCTGCTCGCCGCCCGGCACGTCACCGTCGTCGGCTCGGGGCAGTCGGGCGCCGAAGTCCTGCTGGACCTGCTGCGGTCGAGGCCCGAGGGCGCGGAAGGGCTCACCTGGCTCGCCCGTACCCCGGCCTTCGCGCCCATGGAGTACAGCAAGATCGGCCTGGAGCAGTTCACCCCGGACTACACGCGCTACTTCCACGGGCTTCCGCAGGCCACCCGGGACCGGCTGCTGCCCAGCCAGTGGCAGCTCTACAAGGGGGTCAGCGGGGACACCCTCGGGGACATCCACGACGAGCTGTACCGGCGCAGCCTCGGCGGTGGCTGGCCCGACGTCACCCTCACGCCCGGCATCGAGGTCACCGGCGCCACCGTTACAGGGAGCGGTCGCATCGAACTGGCCGTGGAGCATGGCCAGCAGGAGGCTCGCGGCAGGCTGACCACGGACGCGGTGGTCCTCGCCACCGGGTACCGGGAGCGCCCCGTCGATACGCTGCTCGCCGCCCTGGGCCCGTACATCGTCCGCGACGACGCCGGACGCCCGCAGGTCGACGAGGCCCAACGGCTGGTCCTCGCCCCGGAGATCGACGGATCGGTCTTCGTGCAGAACGCGGAACGGCATACGCACGGGGTCGGCGCCCCCGACCTGGGCCTGGCCGCCTGGCGCTCCGCCGTCATCATCAACGCGCTGACGGGCAAGGAGACGTACCCCTTGCCGGACCGGACCGCCTTCACCACGTTCGGCCTCGGCACGGAGGACCGGGGCGGGGTGCCGGGGCGCATAGCCGAGGAGTGGCGGTGATACGGCGCTGGGCCGCGCGGTGGGGTGCACCGTGCGGCCCAGGGTGGGTGTTGCGGGGAGGGTGTCAGCCCTTGCGGGTGTTGATCTCTTCGGTGAGCTGGGGGACGACGGTGAAGAGGTCGCCGACGACGCCGTAGTCGACGAGGTCGAAGATCGGGGCCTCGG